>NZ_JBHSMS010000037.1:0-16777 GCF_042656795.1 Massilia jejuensis
CAGAGCGCGAGCAGCTGGGTCCAGGTGACGGCAAGCGCGCCCATGCCGACGATCGGCAGCAGGAAAAAGGCCGCATACAGGGTCCAGACCGAACCGCCGATTTGCGTGGTGGCCAGGTAGCCGAGCGCCATCGTCAGCAGCGACACCACCGTGACGCGCTTGATCCCGTAGCGAAGGTTGAGCCAGCCGACCAGCTGCAGGCCGATCACGGCGCCGCCGAACAGGAAGCTGATCGCAGCCTGCAAGGCTGGGCGGTCCCAGCCGAACTGGGCCTGCAGCGGAATCACCAGCACCCCGAAGCCATACAGCAGCGCCGCATTAATGCTGATCATGACGCCGGCGATCGCCAGCAGCAGGACGCGCCAGGCTTGCCTGAATTCGGCGAAGTCGATCGCCGCGCCGTTTGTTGTTCCGACCATGCTTGTCTCCTCAAAGGCCGTTGGAAGCGGCGCCCCTGGCTCTGGCCGCAGGTGGCGCCGTTGAATACCGCAGTCGTGCAGTGTTACAATTTGACGATACGCGAGCGCAGGACCCCGATGCCCTCGACTTCGAGTTCGATCACGTCGTTCGGCTTCAGGTAGCGCGACTGCTCCAGCCCGCAGCCGTTGCCGACCGTGCCGGAACCGAGCACCTCGCCCGGATACAGGGTTTCGGAGCGCGAGATATGCGCGATCAGGTCGTCGAACTGCCAGCGCATGTCGCGTGTGCTTCCCCTGCCCCATTCCTCGCCGTTGACGCGGGCGATCATGGCCAGGTCGTACGGGTCGGGCAGTTCGTCCGCCGTCACCAGGCAGGGACCCATCACGTTGCCGGTGTCGAAGTCCTTGCTCTTGGCGGGTCCGAGCATGCCCGCCATCTCGAGCGCCTGGGTGTCGCGCGCGCTCATGTCGTTGAAGATGGTGTAGCCGACAATATGCTCGCGCGCCTTCTCGCGTGGGACGTCCTTCGCCTTGCGCCCGATATAGCAGGCGAATTCGAGCTCGAAGTCCATCGCGCGGCTATAGGCGGGCCAGACCACGTCCTCGTCCGGACCGATGACGGCGAAGCGGTTGCACTTGTAGTAGATCGGCTGGCGGTTGAAGGTGGCCAGCACGCGCTCGTCGGCGCGCGTGTTCATCTGCGCCAGCGCTTCCTCGGGATTCGGCAGGTGCGCCACGCGTGCGCGGCGGGCGGCGGCGAAGCTTTGTTTCAGGTGCAGCTCGAAGCAGGAGCAGTCGCGCATTTGCGGCGGTGGCTGGATCGGCGCGCACAATTGAACGGTGGCGCGTTCGATGACCGACGCCGACGGGGCGCGCGCCACCATGCGGCGCGCTTCCTCCAGGGCTTCGTCCCCGGCCTCGACCAGCGCCAGGATGCTGGTGAAAGCCGGCCAGCGACCGAGGCCGGCGTCCTGCGCGGCGCTGGCCAGGTCGACGATGGCGCTGTCGGCCTCGATCAGGGCGCCCGGGCGCATCGCGCCGCGTTCGTCACGGTAGGTTACGAGTCTCATGCTTCATGTCTCCGTTGCGGGGCGCATCCCTTCGTTACGGTTGCACCCTCTTCTGGATGGATCGGGCGCCCGTTTGTCGGGCGCGCAGTGGCGACTACACCCGGCCGTTCACTGGAATGCAGGCGCCAGTCAGTGCCGCGGCCTCGTCGGACAGCAGGAATGCGATCACCGCGGCCAGCTGGGCTGGGGCGACCCAGCGGCTGGCGTCGGCATCCGGCATGTCGCCGCGGTTGGCGGGGGTATCGATAATGCTCGGCAGGACCGCGTTGACGGTAATGCCGCGATCTTTCAGTTCTTCGGCCAGGGCTTCGGTGAGGCGCGCCACGCCCGCCTTCGATGCGGCATAGGCGCCCATGCCCAGGCCGGCCTTGCCGGCGGCGGCGGCGCCGACGTTGACGATGCGCCCTGCGCCGCGTGCCAGCAGGTGGGGCAGCGCCGCGCGGCAGCTGGCCACCGCGGTGCGGACATTGGTCTCGTACATGCGGTCCCAGGAGGCCAGGGCGCCGCCTTCGAGCGTTTCCCAGATAAAACCGCCGGCGACGTTGACGACGCCGTCCACGCCACCCAGCAGTTCGCGCACTTGGGTGTAGGCCGCCTGGCAGGCCGTTTCGTCACCGAGCTCGACGCCGCCGAGCGCCAGCGCCACCTGCGGCAAGCCGGACGATGGTGCGGCGGCGCGGTCGAGCAGCACGACGCGCGCGCCCTCCTCGCCCAGGCGTTCTGCCACGGCGCGTCCGACGATGCCAAAGCCGCCGGTGACGACGATGATGCGGGAATCGAGTCTTGCGGTCATGGCGGGCTTTCTTGTGTAAATCGGTTAAAACCGGGACAACTTGGGAAAACTTTAAACATATTTTCAATTTCTGTCTACATAGTTGTAAAATCTTCGTACCGACAGACCATGGCAAGCCCCCTCGAAAGGCCCGGCATGACACGAAAACTTCCCGCCCTGACCCCGGACAACCGTGCCTTCTGGCAGAGTGGCGCCGACGGCGAACTGCGCATGCACCACTGCGCCGCCTGCACGCAATTCTTCCATCCGCCGGCGCCGCTCTGTCCGCGCTGCCTCAGCGAGGACGTCGCGCCGAAAGCTGTGTCCGGCGCCGGCAAGGTCGTCACCTATACGGTCAACCACCAACCCTGGCGCACCGACCTGAAGGAAGCCTATGTGGTCGCGATCGTCGAACTGGCCGAGCAGCCCGGCCTGCGCTTCGTCACGAATATCGTCGGCATGCCGCCTGGCGAGGTCAGCATCGACATGCCGGTACGCGTGCGCTTCGAGCAGGTCGAGGACGTCTGGCTCCCCCTCTTTGAAAAGGCTGCATGATGTTCGATCGCCTCTACGAAAAAGACGTGGCCATCAGCGGCATCGGCCAATCCGAAGTGGGCCGGCCCTCGAACAAATCGGCCATGCGCCTGACGCTCGACGCCTGCCTGGAAGCCATCGCGGACGCCGGCCTCACGCGCGACGACATCGACGGCGTGTCGTGCTGGCCGGGCGACAATAACAACGGCGACGCCTTTTCGCCAGTCGGCCCGAACGCGCTGATCGGCACCCTGGGGCTGAAGGTCAACTGGTATGGCGGCGGCTACGAAGGCCCCGGGCCGCTCGCGGGCGTGATCAATGGCGCGATGGCGATCGCCGCCGGCCTGTGCCGCCACGTACTGGTGTTCCGCACGATTACCGAGGCGACGCGGCGCCAGACCGACAAGGGCGCCAGCGCACTGACCAACAAGACGGTCGGGCGCGACACCAGCGCCGCCTGGCAATGGTACACGCCCTTCAACGTCCTTTCCGGCGTGAACCTGATGGCGATGTACGCCCAGCGCCACTTCCACGACTACGGCACCACCCCGGAGCAGCTGGCCCAAATCGCCCTTACCTGCCGCGCGAACGCGGCGCTCAATCCGAAGGCGATCTACCGCACGCCGTTGAACATGGACGACTACATGGCCTCGCGCATGATCTCGACGCCGCTGCGCATGCTCGACTGCGACGTCCACTGCGACGCCTCGACCGCGATCATCCTTTCGCGCGTCGATGCCGCCAAGGATGGCCCGAACCCGCCGGTCCGGATTGATGCCATCGGTGCGGCGCTGCACCAGCCCTGGTCCTGGGACCAGCTCGACCTCACGGCCATGGCCACGCGCGACTGCGGCGACATGATGTGGGCGCGCACCGATATCAAGCCTGCGGAAGTGGGCAATGCCCAGCTGTACGACGGCTTTTCGATCCTGACGATGATGTGGCTGGAAGGCTTGCGCCTGTGCCCGCGCGGCGAGAGCGGTCCCTTCGTCGAGGGCGGGCGGCGCATTTCGCTGGCGGGGGAACTGCCGGTCAATACCAACGGCGGCCAGCTCTCCGGCGGGCGCACGCACGGCCTGGGCTATGTCCATGAGGCCTGCAGCCAGCTCTGGGGCCGTGCCGGAGCGCGCCAGGTCGCGCCGCACCAGGTATCGGTGGTGGCCTCCGGCGGCGGTCCGCTGGGCGGGAGTTTGCTGCTAGTACGCGACTGAATCCGCGTTGCCCTACCATTTCGAACAGTTGCCCTTGCCCGCGAACGATTCTGATATTAGAATGGTATTTTAAATATCGACTCGGTCGCGCTTCGCCGCTCCCGTCGTCCACTGGAGCGCCGCATGGCTATCAATACACACAGCGAAGAGCGCGCGGAGCTGGCCACCGGGGTGATCGTCAAGCCGGTCGTGAATGCGATCCGCATCCTGCGCTTCCTGACCACTTCCGGCTCGCCCGAGCGCGCCGCCGACATCGCGCGCGAGCTCGCGCTCAATCCCAGCACCTGCTTCAATACCCTGCGCACCCTGGTCGCCGAGGAAATGCTCGACTTCGATCCGCTCTCGAAGACCTATTCCACGGGCCTGGGCCTGGCCAAGCTGGTCGAGCACCTGGTGACGCAGGGCCAGCGGCTCGAGGTGGTGCGTCCGCTGATGCAGGAATTCGCGGCCGCCCACCACGTCACGGTGACTTTGTGGCGCCGCATGGGCAACGAGCGGATCGTGCTGGTCAGTTCTGAAACAAGCCCGGGCGACCTGCGCATCGACATGGCAATCGGACAACGCCTGCCGATGCTGATGGGCGCAAGCGGACGGCTGTTTGCGGCACACCTGGAACTCGACGAGGCGCGCCTGCGCGCCGCTTTCGACAAGATACGCTGGCCCCGTCCCTTGCGCTTCGAGGAATACCGCCAGCAGGTGGCCGATGCGCGGATCAAGGGCTGGGCTGTCGACGACGGCTATTTTTCGCCCGGCATCCTGGCAGTGGCGGCGCCCGTCGCCGACCGCAGCGGGGCCATCGCCTATGCAGTCTCCGCAGTAACTTTCCGGGGACAGCATGGCAGCGACGAGATCGACAAGCTCGGCGCGGCCCTGCGCAAGGCTGCCGGCAAGATCGGAAACATCCTGTTTTAAACGACACCCCTCACAAAACGTGACAGATTTTCGATTTGTGTGCATAATCGTCTCACAGACCCCCGCGGTCGGATAATTATTAAAGAGACGAATCATGAGCGACCAACTTCTTCACCGCGTCATCATCGAGCGCAGCAAGTGCTGCGGTTACGGCCTCTGCGCCGCCATCTGCCCTGAAGTCTACAAGCTCGACGCCGGCGGCATTGTCTACGTCGACAGCGACATCGTCCCTGACGAGCTGCTGGAGTCGGCGCGCGAAGGCGCAGCCGCCTGCCCGGCCGAGGCCATCGCGGTCCAGGCTCCGGCCTGAACTTCCCATCCTGGCGGTTCGCGCCAGGTGTGCGGTCGCTGTGCAGCCGCCCGCAGGCGGCGCAGGGCGACCTCGCGCACGGCCGGATCCCTCATCTGCGGGGATAGCACATGAACAGATTAGCTGGAAAAGTCGTCCTGATCACCGGTACAGGTGGCGGCCAGGGCCGGGTTGCGGCCTTGTACTTCGCACGCGAAGGCGCCACTGTTGCCGGCTGCGACGTCGATCGCGCCGCCCATGAAGAAACCGCGCGTTTGATGGCGGCCGAGGGCTACACGCTGCACGGCTCGGCGCCCGTCGACCTCGGCGACCATGAACAGGCCAGGCGCTGGGTCGATTCGGCGGCGGAGGAACTCGGCCGCATCGACATCCTGTACAACAACGCCTCTGCGGCGAAATTCGGCGGTGTGGGCGAGATGTCGGTCGAGGACTGGCATTACACGATCCGTAACGAACTCGACCTCGTCTTCTTCGCCACCAAATACGCCTGGCGCCACTTGTCGGTACGCGGCGGCGTGGTCATCAATATCGCCTCGACGGCGGCCTGGGGCGGCTCCAAGGCGGCCGGCATCAGCGCGCACAGCGCGGCCAAGGGCGCGGTCGTCTCGTTTACCCGGCAGGTGGCGGTCGAGGGCGCCCCGCTGGGCATCCGCGCGGTCAGCATCAGCCCTGGCTTCGTCAAAACGCCGGGCACCGCCGCCTTCGTCGAGAATCCCGTGACGCGCCGCATCATCCTCGACGGTGTGCTGCAGGACCGCCCGGGCGAACCGGAAGAAGTCGTGTCGCTTGCACTGTATGTCGCATCCGACGAAGCGCGCTTCATGACCGGCTCCGACCTGGTGGTCGACGGCGGCCTGCTCGCGATCTAAGTAACGCTCAAACAGGAGAATCAATGGACATCATCGGCATCGGCTACCTCGGCTTCGAAACCGCCAACCTGGATGCGTGGCGCGACTACGGCCCGCAAGTGATGGGCTTCCAAGTTGCCCCATCGCCGGAAAGCGATTCGGATTCGCTGTACTTCAAAATGGACGACCGGCGCCACCGGCTCGCCTTCCACCCAGGGAAAATCGACCGGATCGCCTACATTGGCTGGGAAGCGAAAGGCAAGCTGGAGTTCCAGGCGGCCGTCGAGCGCTTCCGCGAGCATGGTGTCGAAGTCAGCGTCGCAGACCAGTCCCTGTGCGAGCGCCGCGGCGTCAAGGAGCTGGTGCGCTTTCGCGACCCGGTGGGCTACCAGCACGAGCTGTTCTATGCCCAGAAATGGATGCCACGCTCCTTCCAGCCGGGACGTCCCCACGGCGGCTTTACCTGCGGCGAGCGCGGCGTCGGCCACGTGGTCCTGATCACACCCGAGTACACGCCGGAGCTGGAGCATTTCCTCACCAATATCATGGGCATGCGCTACTACGGCGCCGGCGCCGGCAAGGGAAAAACTGGGTTCTTCCGCTCCAAGCTGAATACCCACACCAGCCACGACATCGCCTACGGTTTCGGGCCCGGCAAGGCTGGCGTCCAGCACGTCGGCATCACCGTCAATTCGGTGCGCGACGTCGGCGAGACTTATGACCTGGTACGCAAAAAAGGGCTGCAGATGATGATGACCCTGGGCCAGCACACGCAGGACCCGCACATGTCCTTCTATCACTTCACGCCATCGGGCTTCGCGATCGAATGCATCGTCGAGCTCGAGCCCTGGCACGACGACGGCTATGAACTCAATCCGGAGAAGCTGTCGACCTGGGGACATGAGCTGGTCGGCCCGATCCTGGGCTCGAGCGTGCGTTCGCCCGAGGAAGTTTTTGATCGCTGAATGCATCCGGGCGAAACCGCAGCGCCTGTTGCGACATCGCCCGGACGCAAAACCTATTACACTTGAGGCAAATTTTTGCCATAGGTGTTGAATGGAAGGCCAATCGAATGAGCAACCAGTCCAGTTGAGCGACGCGCAAACTATCCTGGACAGTATTACCGACGCGTTTTTCAGTCTTAATACGGACTGGCAGTTTTCTTATGTCAATCGCCAGACTGTAAAGACGCTGGAGTGCGAACGGGCCGACTTGCTGGGTAAAAGCATCTGGGATGTCTATCCAGGCACCGTGGGCAGCGACTTCGAACGAATGTACCGGAAAGCCGCGCAGGAGCAGCTTGCCCTTTCGTCCACTCCTACTATCCGGACCACAAGCGATGGTACGACGTGAATGTTTATCCCGCACCCGCGGGCTTGTCGGTGTACTTCCGCGATATCACAGCCCGCATGCAGGAGGAAGAGCGTCGCAACGCGCTGTTCACCCTGACCGATGTCTTCCGCGACCTGAACACCTCGGAAGACATCCAATACAAAGCTTCGGAAATTCTGGGAAGGACACTGGGTGTCAGCCGCGTAGGCTACGGAACCATCGACCCGGCCGCCGAGACGCTGCATGTTGTCCGGGACTGGAATGCGCCCGGTGTCGAGACACTCGCCGGGACGCTGAAGCTGCGCGACTACGGCTCCTTCATCGATGACCTGAAGGCCGGAAAATTCATCGCCATCGATGAGGTCGACAAGGACAGCCGGACTGCAGACTCGGCAACTGCGTTGAGAGAACGCAGCGCCACAGCCTTCGTCAATGTGCCGGTCATCGAGAAGGACCAACTGGTTGCCGTCATTTTTGTCAATCATGCACAGGTCAAGCACTGGTCGGATGACGAGCTCGCGTTTATCAAGGACGTCGCCGAGCGGACCCGTATCGCCAGCGAACGGGCCCGCAACGCAGCAGAGCTGGACAAAGTCGTCGCCGAATCCGAGCGCCGCCGCCGGCTCCACGAAACTTTCTTGGAAAACACGCCAGACCTGGCCTATGTGTTCGGACTGGACCATCGCTTCGCCTACGCCAACAAGATATTACTGACGATGTGGGGCCGCACCTGGGACGAAGCTATCGGACTGACCTGCCTGGAACTGGGTTACGAACCGTGGCACGCGGAGATGCATGACCGCGAAATCGACCATGTCATAGCAACCAGGCAATCCATTCGTGGCGAAGTGCCATTTAACGGTATCAACGGCCGGCGTATTTACGAGTATATTTTCACGCCCGTACTCGGCATGGACGGCCAGGTCGAAGCCATCGCCGGCACGACGCGCGATGTAACGGAGCGCAAGCAGGCCGAAGAAGTATTGCGCGATGCGAATCTCCGCAAGGATGAGTTCCTGGCGATGCTGGCGCATGAGCTCAGAAATCCGCTGGCGCCCATCGCTGCAGCCGCCCAAGTACTGCAAACGCCTGCCCTCGATGCAAAGCTGGCAAAAAGGACCTCGCAAATCATCAGCCGCCAGGTGAAGCACATGACAGCGCTCGTCAACGACTTGCTTGACGTGTCGAGGGTGACGCGGGGGCTGGTTACGATCACCAAGGAGCCGCTCGACCTGAAGTCGGTCGTGTATGGCGCGGTCGAGCAGGTGCGGCCATTTATCGAAACCCAGCGCCACCACTTGCTGTTCGACCTGGCGGCAGAGAAAGCCTATGTGCTGGGAGATCGGGAGCGCCTGGTGCAAATCATCGCCAATCTGCTGAATAACGCCGCAAAATATACGTCGCCAGGCGGCGAGATTCAATTGAGGCTGGAGGTGAACACGGACACACTGGCGCTGTCGATCGAAGACAACGGTATTGGTATGCCGGCGGAGCTGCAACCGCATGTCTTCGAGCTGTTCACCCAGGCGGAAAGAACAGCGGATCGCACCCAGGGGGGACTGGGAATCGGCTTGGCACTGGTCAAGAACCTGGCCGAGCTTCACGGTGGAACAGTCAGCTGCTTCAGCGAGGGCAAGGACCGGGGAAGCCGGTTCACCTTGCGCCTTCCACGCCATCATGTCGAGAATGGTGCCGCCGCGGAGGGGCCCGGCGACACCCGTCAACCTGCGCCATCAAAACGGCCCTTGCGTATCCTGGTAGTCGACGACAACGAAGACGCGGCACAGATGCTGGCCTTGTATCTCGAAAGCCTGGGTCATCAGGTGTCGATCGAACATTCGTCGCGCGCGGCGATCGCTCGCGCCAGGCTGGAAAAACCCGATGTCTACATACTCGACATCGGGTTGCCCGACATGGACGGTAACGAACTGGCACGCTGCCTGAGACAAGAAGAAACGGCGCACGCCTTGCTCGTTGCGGTAACGGGATACGGCCAGGAGCACGACAGGCTCAAAACAACTGCGGCGGGATTCGACCAGCATCTCGTGAAGCCGGTCGACCTTGCAAAACTAGCGAGTTTGCTGGAACAGCATCGATCATGAAGCGCTATTGGCCGAGCTGCGCGGTCAGCTCGGGAATCACGTCGAACAGGTCGCCTACCAGGCCGTAGTCGGCCACCGAGAAGATCGGCGCTTCCGGATCCTTGTTGATCGCGACGATCGTCTTCGAATCCTTCATGCCGGCCAGGTGCTGGATCGCGCCCGAGATACCGACGGCGATGTACAGCGATGGGGCGACGATCTTGCCGGTCTGGCCGACCTGCCAGTCGTTCGGCACGTAGCCGGCGTCGACTGCCGCGCGCGAAGCGCCCATGGCGGCGCCCAGCTTGTCGGCCAGCGGCTCGAGCAGCTTGAAGTTGTCGCCCGAGCCCATGCCGCGCCCGCCCGAGACGATGATCTTCGCAGCCGTCAGTTCCGGACGGTCCGATTTCGCCAGCTCGCGGCCAACAAAAGCCGACTTGCCGAAGTCGGCAGCGGCCTGGACCGATTCGACGGCGGCCGAACCGCCGGTGGCAGGAGCCGCGTCGAAGCCGGTGCCGCGCACGGTGATGACTTTCACGCTGTCGTTCGACTGCACGGTGGCGATCGCGTTGCCGGCGTAGATCGGACGCTCGAAGGTGTCGGGCGCATCGACCTTGGTGATTTCCGAGATCTGGGCGACGTCCAGCTTGGCGGCCACGCGCGGCAGGATGTTCTTGCCGTAGGCGGTGGCCGGGGACAGGATGTGCGAGTACGAAGCTGCGATGGCCAGGATCTGCTCGGCCACGTTCTCGGCCAGGCCGTCGGCGAAGTAAGGCGCGTCGGCGACCAGCACTTTCGAGACGCCGGCGATTTGCGCGGCGGCTTCGGCGGCGGCGCCGCAGTTGGAACCGGCGACCAGCACGTGGACCTCATTTCCCAACCCTTCGCCGCACTGGGCGGCTGCCGTCACGGTGTGGTGGGTGCTGCCTTTCAGCGAGCCATTGTCGTGTTCAGCGATGACTAATGCGACCATGATGTTTCCTTATTAGATGACTTTGGCTTCGGTGCGCAGCTTGGCGACCAACGTGGCGACGTCCGGGACCTTGATGCCGGCGGAACGCTTGGCCGGCTCGACGACCTTCAGGGTCTTCAGGCGTGGGGTCACATCGACGCCCAGGTCTTCCGGCTTGATCGTTTCCAGCGGCTTCTTCTTGGCCTTCATGATGTTCGGCAGCGTGACGTAGCGCGGCTCGTTCAGGCGCAGGTCGGTGGTGACGATGGCCGGCAGGGTCAGCGAGACCGTTTCCAGGCCGCCGTCGACTTCGCGCGTCACCGTGACTTTGCCGTCTTCCAGCACGACTTTCGAAGCGAAGGTGGCTTGCGGCCAGCCCAGCAGGCTTGCTAACATCTGGCCGGTCTGGTTCGAGTCGTCGTCGATCGCCTGCTTGCCGAGGATGATCAGCTGCGGCTGCTCCTTGTCGGCCAGCGCCTTCATGATCTTGGCCACGCCCAGCGGCTCGGTCTCGCCGTTGGTTTCGACCAGGATGCCGCGGTCGGCGCCGATCGCCATGCCGGTACGCAGGGTTTCCTGGCACTGCGGCACACCGATCGAGACGGCCACGACTTCGGTGACCTTGCCGGCTTCCTTCAAACGGGTCGCTTCTTCGAGCGCGATTTCGTCGAAGGGGTTCATCGACATCTTGACGTTGGCGATATCCACGCCGCTGCCGTCAAGCTTGACGCGGACCTTGACGTTGTAGTCGACCACGCGTTTGACGGGTACCAAGACTTTCATATTTTCTCCTTCAGGCTTTTTGTAATTCGGTGGCAGGCGCAGCGTAGAGCGCCATGAGCAGCGTGCGGGTTTCCTGCGCCGCGTCCATGGCTTTATCCTTCACATGGCCGTAGCCGCGGATTTTCTCCGGCAGGCGCGCCAGCTCGAGCGCGGTATCGCGCCGGTCCGGCGTCAGGCTCTCGCAGAACAAGTCGACGAGCGCGAAATAGTCGCCGACCAGCTGGCGTTCGCGGCGCCGCTCGATCGTCCTGCCGAATGGGTCGGCCAAGGTGCCGCGCAGTCCCTTGAAACGCGCCAGCATCCGGAAGGCCGGCATCATCCATGGGCCGAAGCGCTGCTTGACGAGCTTCCCGTCAGCGTCTCGCTTGGCCAGCAGCGGTGGCGCAAGGTGGAAGTTCAGCGTGTAGTCCTTCCCCGGTTCGCCCTCGAATTGCTTGCGCAGCTCGTCAAGGAAGGCGGGTGCGCTGTGCAGGCGCGCCACCTCGTATTCGTCCTTGTAGGCCATCAGCTTGGCGAGATTGCGCGCAACCGCTTCGGTGAGGGGCAGCCGGCCGTTCCCGCCCATTGCGCTCTCCACGGCGCGCAGGCGGTCTACAGCAAGCCGGTAGCGGCTGGCATAAGCAGGGTTCTGGTAGGCGGACAGTAACTCGACGCGTTGCGCGACCAGGCGGTCGAGCGTGACCGGCATCGCCATCACCACGGCTTTCTCAAGCGGCCGCGCTTCGCCCTTCGGCAGCAGCGTAGGATCATGCGCGGCCAGGCGCCCGGCCTCGAATGCCCCCTGGTTCTTCTCGACCGACACGGCATTGAGTTCGATGGCGCGCAGCAGTGCCGGCCGGCCGAGCGGTATCCAGCCCTTCTGCCATGCGTACCCGAGCAGCAGCGGATTGGCGTAGATGCTGTCGCCGAACAGCCGCAGCGCCAGCGCGTTGGCGTCGATGAATTCGCAGTCTTCGCCAATGGCCGCGCGCAGGTCGCCCTCGGCCGCGGCAGCGGGGAAGGTCCAGTCGGGATTCGACAGGAACGCTGCCGAAGGCACCGAGGCGCTATTGACGACTGCACGCGTGCGGCCACGGCGCACTCTCGACAGCGCATCGCCGGACGCGGCTACCATCGCATCGCAGCCGATCAGCACCGCCGCTTCTCCCATCGGCACCCGTGTCGCGTGAAGCTGGTCGGGGCGCGCGGCGATCTGCACATGGCTGAGCACCGCCCCGCCCTTTTGCGCAAGCCCGGTGATGTCGAGCACCTTGACGCCCTTGTTCTCCAGGTGCGCCGCCATACCCAGCAGTGAGCCGACCGTCACCACGCCGGTGCCGCCCACTCCCGGCACCACGATGCCGCATACGCGGTCGAGTGCCGGCAGCACCGGCTCGGGCGCGAGTTGTGCCGGCGCGCCGGCGGCAGCAAGCTTCGGCCGGCGCAGCTGCGCTCCCTCGGCCGTCACGAAGCTCGGGCAAAAGCCGTTGACGCAGGAGAAATCCTTGTTGCACGAGCTCTGGTTGATCTTGCGCTTGGTGCCCAGCGCCGTCTCGAGCGGCTCGACCGACAGGCAGTTCGACTTGACCGAGCAGTCGCCGCAGCCCTCGCACACGGCAGGGTTGATGAAGGCACGGCGCGCCGGATCCGGGTACTCGCCACGCTTGCGGCGGCGGCGTTTTTCGGTGGCGCAGGTCTGGTCGTAGATAAGGACTGACACGCCCGCCACTTCGCGCAGCTCCAGCTGCAAGGCGTCGAATTGATCGCGGTGATGCACCGTCACGTTTGCGGGCAAGCCAGTCCGGTCCGCGTATTTTTCCGGCTCGTCGCTCACGACGAGCACTCTCGCTGCGCCCTCCCCGACAACCTGCTGCGCGATTTGCGGCACCGTCAGCGTGCCGTCCACCGGCTGGCCGCCGGTCATGGCCACGGCATCGTTGTAGAGGATCTTGTAGGTCACCGTCGCTTTGGCGGCGATGGCGGCGCGGATTGCCAGCAGCCCCGAATGGAAATAAGTGCCGTCGCCGAGGTTGACGAAGACATGCTTGTCGCGCGTGAAATGCATCTGGCCGAGCCAGCTGACGCCCTCGCCGCCCATTTGCGTGACGGTCTCGGTGCGCCGGTCCATCCACAGCGCCATGTAGTGGCAGCCGATGCCGGCTAGCGCACGCGAGCCTTCCGGCACTTTGGTCGAGGTATTGTGCGGGCAGCCCGAGCAGAACCATGGCTTGCGCTCAGCCGTCACGCGCGGGCGGGCCGCTTCGAGCTCCTTGGCGTCGATGATGGCGATGCGCGCCTCGATGGCCGTACACAGGTCCTCGGGCAGTCCGACCCGGCCGAGGCGCCGCGCCAACGCGCGTGCCACCAGCGCCGGCGACAACTCGTAACGGGCAGGCAGCAGCCACTGCCCGCGCGGCTCCGACCACTCGCCACCGGCGCCATCGCGCTCGTCGAACTTGCCATACACGCGCGGCCGCTGCGCGTGCGGCCAGTTGTAGAGCTGTTCCTTGATCGCGTATTCGAGCACCTGGCGCTTCTCCTCGACTACGAGGATTTCCTCCAGTCCGGCGGCGAACTCCTGCACGTCCTGCGCATGCAACGGCCACACGCAGCCGACTTTCAGTATCCGGAGTCCGATGCGCGCGCAGGCGGCGTCGTCGAGGCCCAGGTCCGCCAGCGCCTGGCGCAGGTCGAGGTAGGCCTTGCCGGCGGCAACGATGCCGAAGCGCGCTTGCGGCGCATCCAGCACGATCTTGTTGAGTTTGTTGGCGCGGATGTAGTCGAGCGCCGCATACCACTTGTGGTCGACCAGCCGCGCTTCCTGGTCCAGGGGGGCGTCGGGCCAGCGGATCCCGAGCCCGCCTTCGACCGCCGGCGCGTCAGGGATGACGATCTGCATGGCGCCCGTGTCGATCTCGATCGAGGCCGAGGATTCGACCACGTCGGTCACGCATTTCATCGACACCCAGAGTCCCGCATGGCGGCTCATGGCCCAGCCATGCAAGCCGTAGTCGTGGAATTCCTGCACGCTCGACGGATACAGCACCGGGATCCCGCAGGCGATCAGCAAATGCTCGGACTGGTGCGCGACGGTCGACGACTTGGCCGCATGGTCGTCGCCGACGAGCATCAGCACCCCGCCATGGCGCGAGGTCCCCGCCGAATTCGCGTGCTTGAGGACATCGGCCGAACGGTCGACACCCGGCCCTTTGCCGTACCACATGCCGAACACGCCGTCACGCGTCGCGCTTTCGTACAGGTTCACCTGCTGCGTGCCCCAGACGGCGGTGGCCGCCAGGTCCTCGTTCAGGCCGGGCTGGAACACGACATCGTGACTTTCCAGATGCTTCTTCGCCTTCCACAGGGCCAGGTCGAGGCCGCCAAGGGGTGACCCGCGGTAGCCGGACACATAGCCGCCAGTGTTCAGGCCCGCGCGCACGTCGCGCGCCTTCTGCAGCATCGGCAGTCGCGCCAGCATCTGCACGCCGCTCAAAAAGATGCGGCCCTGGTCGACGGTGTACTTGTCGTCAAGCGTGACGGCGCGCAAGGCGGCGCCCGCGTCGGCGGTGAGCGGCGAATTCATGAGTGATCCCCTGATGATTTTGGTAATAGGCGCTGGCAGGCGCGGCTCTCCGCCCCGGTGCGGGACAGGGAGCAAGCCTGGCTTCGAAACCTGAAGGACGCCGGACTGCTAGAGCGAGCGCGCGATAATCTCTTTCATGATTTCCGAGGTGCCGCCGTAGATCCGCGCGACCCGGGCGTCGACCCAGGCGCGGCTGATCTTGTATTCGCTCATGAAGCCGTAGCCGCCATGCAGCTGGAGCAGCTCGTCGAGGATCCTGCCCTGCATTTCGGATCCGAGCAGCTTGCACATCGCGCCGACTTCGGCCGACAGCTCCCCGCGCATTGCCTTGCCCAGGCAATCGTCGACGAATACCCTGAGCATGGTCGCCTGCGCCTTGCACTCGGCCAGCTTGAACTTCGTGTTCTGGAAATCGAAGACGGTCTTGCCGAAGACCTTGCGCTCGCGGACATATTCCAGCGTGTCTTCCAGCAGCGCTTCGATGCTGGCGGCGGCGCGCAGGCCAATGATGGTGCGCTCCCAGGCCAGCTGGTGGGTCAGGTAGGAGAAGCCCTTGTTCTCCTCGCCCAGCCGGTTTTCGGCGGGCACCCGCACCTCGTCGAAGAACAGCTCCGAGGTATCCTGGCCCTTCAGTCCGATCTTTTCGAGCAGCTTGCCTTTCGAGAAGCCCGCGCGATCAGCCTCGACGCAGATCAGCGTGAGTTCCTTCGCTCCCGGATCGAGCTTGGTCGCCGTGACCATCAGGTCGGCATTGCCGCCGTTGGTAATGAAAGTCTTCTGGCCGTTGACCACATACTCGTCGCCGTCGCGCCGGGCGCTGGTGCGCATCGAACGCAAGTCCGAGCCGATGCCCGGTTCGCTCATCGCGATCACGCCGATCATCTCGCCGCTGACCATCCTCGGGAGCCATTTGCGCTTCTGCTCTTCGCTGCCATAGGCGACGATATAGGGCGTGACGATTTCCGAATGGGTGGTGAAACCGATCGCCGTGGCGTTCACCCGCGCCAGTTCCTCGATCATCACCGCCGAGTGGCCGAAGTCGCCGCCGGCGCCGCCGTACTCTTCGGGGACGGTGGAGCACAGCAGGCCGACCTCGCCTGCTTTTTTCCATACCGACTTCGGCACGATGCCGGCGTGCTCCCATTCGGCCAGGTGCGGCACGATTTCGTTTTCGATGAACCGTCGGGCCATCTCGCGGAACATGTGATGGTCTTCCCGGAATACGCTGCGCATGCTTGTCTCTCCTGATGTTTTCGCGGGATCTAACGTCCCTGGTACTGCGGTTCGCGCTTGCCGAGGAAGGCCGATACCGCCTCGGCGTGGTCTTCGGTGTGGTGGGCCAGCGCCTGGTAGGCGGCCGACATCTCCAGCAGCGAATCGAGCCGCATGTGCTGGCCTTCGCGCAGCAGGCGCTTGGTCAGGCGCAGCCCGTGCGAAGGATTGGCCGCCATGCGCCGTGCGATCGCCAGCGCCGCCTCGAGCACGCCGGCGGCCGGCACCACTTCGGTGACCAGGCCCCAGGCCAGCGCGGTCTGCGCATCGATGGCGTCCCCGGTGAGCGCCATCAGGCTGGCCTTCGGCATGCCGACGACCCGCGGCAGCAGCCAGGCGCCGCCGTCACCGGGCACGATGCCGAGCTTGACGAAGCTCTCGGCAAATTTGGCCGTATCGGCCGACACCCGCACGTCGCACATGCAGGCCAGGTCGAGCCCAGCGCCAATGGCCGGGCCATTCAGGGCGGCGATCACGGGTACATCGAGGCTGTAGAGGCACAGCGGAATACGCTGGATGCCGTTGCGGTAGCTCTCGCTTACTTCATAGGGTGAGCCGGCAAAGATGCCTCCTCGCTCGGCCATGTCCTTGACGTTGCCGCCGGCGCAGAACGCCGGGCCGTTCCCGGTCAGGACCACGACCTTGATGCCGCGGTCCGCACGCACCATGGCGCACATGTCGACGAATTCCTGCATCTGCGACGGCAGGCTCAGGGCATT
>NZ_JBHSMS010000038.1:0-5085 GCF_042656795.1 Massilia jejuensis
TTTTCTCCGCCCCCTCTACGATGTCGATGAATGAGATGACGCGACAACTATCCTGACACAGGGGGACAATGAAGCGTTACACTCCACGCGGTTACGCAAGTACGCACAACTTTCCAACAGGGTGGTTACGAGCGTCCACCCGCGCCGACCAGTACACATCCCGTGCCAACAAACTTAACTCTCCTGCGTCAGTGGACGATGCTGCGCCTGATCCCGCGCGCACCGGCGAAAATCGACGTCAAAAACTTACAGCAGCGCCTGCGTGATGCCGACTTCACCGTGACCACGCGCACGGTACAACGCGACCTGATCGACTTGTCCACGGTTTTTCCGCTGGAATCCGACGACCGCGAAAAACCGTACGGCTGGAGCTGGCAGCGGATGGCACCGAGCTTCGACCTGCCCGGCCTCTCTGTGCCCGACGCGCTGACGCTTACCTTGGTCGAGCAGCACCTGCGCAACCAATTGCCGCCGACAGCGCTCGACGCCCTGGAACCGCAGTTCCGCTCCGCTGCCCGCGTTCTCAACGAGTTGGATGAGTCGGTGACGTCAAAGGCCTGGCTCGGGAAAGTACGCACGATTGCGCCGCTGCAGCCCCTGCAGGCGCCGGCGCTCAACGCAGAAAGCCAGCGCACGGTGTACCTGGCCTTGATGAAGGATCTGCAACTGCGCCTGCGCTACAAAAAGCGCGATCTTGCGGAGGCGACCCATTATCCCGTGGTACACCCGCTGGCGATTGTCCAACGCGGTGGCATCGTCTATCTGGTTTGCACATTCGCCGATCGTGACGCCATACGCACATTGGCCTTGCACCGCGTGCACGAGGCAGAGCTGGTCCATGAGGCAGCCAGGAGACCGGACGACTTTGACGTGGACGCATTCATCGCGTCCGGCGCCTTTGGTTTCCTCACTGGTCCTCCAATCAAATTACGTGCAACCTTCCAGCGCCCGGTCGCCGAACACTTGTTCGAGACGCCGCTATCCCCCGATCAAACGCTCACACCGTGCGAAGACGGCTCGGTCCTCGTGACAGCCACGGTCGCCTCTACCCGCACGCTGGTCTATTGGCTCACCGGCTTCGGCGCCGCCGTTGAAGTGCACGGCCCGGCGAAACTGCGTAGCGAACTGAAAAAAGCCGCACTCGGCATGGCCGCAATCTACGGCTAGCACGTTGCTGCATGCGTTCTGTCCCGTGCCTGGCCGCGCGGGCAGTTCAGGAGAAATTCACGTCCGGGGCAGACTATGTTCTATTTCGCCTACGGTTCAACCATGCCGGCAAGACGTTTGAAAGCCAGAGTGCCGTCGAGCGAAACCGTCGGCGTTGCCGTATTGGATCGTCATCGACTGGCGTTTCATAAGCGGGGCTTCGACGGCTCCGCCAAATGCGACGTGATCGAAACGGGATCGCAAGAGGACCGCGTGTACGGCGTCGTATACGAGATCGGCGCCGACCAGTTACCGCAGTTGGACACGGCCGAGGGCAGGGGCTTCGGCTACGAGCGGGGAACCGTCAGCGTGACCCCAGAAGGCCGGTCTCCGATTATCGCCGAATGCCATTTCGC
Organism: Massilia jejuensis; assembly: GCF_042656795.1. Taxonomy (NCBI): domain Bacteria; kingdom Pseudomonadati; phylum Pseudomonadota; class Betaproteobacteria; order Burkholderiales; family Oxalobacteraceae; genus Massilia; species Massilia jejuensis. The sequence continues at coordinate 1,563 of NZ_JBHSMS010000038.1, forward strand.
CACTGGCATCGGCACCGAGACCGCGCCTTACAGTTGGTACCTGCACCACGTTTTGACAGGCGCCCGGCAAGAACGCCTGCATGGTATATCGCGCGGATCACATCGGTCGCAGGCAAGCCTGATCTCGACACGGAACGAAGCGCGCGAGCTTGCGCTTTACGCCGGCGAGGACGCGTAAGGTCGGGGCAGGCTGCAAATTTTTCGCACACGTTGCATGGGCAATGTGCTTGTCTGCGAAACAGTCGCCTTTGTCGCAGCCCATACTTCGGTAAGCAAGTACTTACTACACCGGCATCGATACCGTGCCAATGACGTGTGACCGCACGCAGCGGCCGTCAGCAACGTCATGGTGCAGAGAACACCTGTGCGACCCAATATGTCGCAACCGACTGTAAACTGCTGGAATATGGCGCGCAGCACCGTGGCGGCGACCTCGTCATCCAACCGTGTAGCGGCAGTCGCACGTCCAGGCCCAAGCGCTCGTCCCGGCGTTGCACCGTGCCAGCACGAGGCAATATGGCGGCAAGAAGGGAGGAGCCTTCAGCGCTGCCCGACCACTCATCCAGGAAGAAAACCGATGCAGACAGGTGTCATTCATTTTATCCACGGTAAGGAAAGTGGACCCGGCAGCAGCAAACTCACAGCGCTGTCAAACGTCGCGCGCGACGCTGGCTGGGAGATCCATATCTTGGATTACTCGCACACGTTCGACCCGGCCAGGCGCCTCGAGCAGCTCGTGAGCGCTTGCTCGGGCGGACCTCGGCCCCTGTTACTGGTCGGTTCGAGCATGGGTGGCTGGGTAGCTGCCGAGGCCGCCCAACGGCTCGGCGCGCATGGCCTGTTCTTGATGGCGCCCGCTGTATTCACGCCCGGCTACCCTAGCCAGGATCCGCTGGTCGCTGGCGAACGCACCGAGATCGTGCACGGTTGGGATGACGAGATGATTCCCTATGAGCATGCGGTTCGCTTTGCACATTTGCGAAAGTGTACGTTGCACCTGGTACAGGGCGATCACCGGCTGACGGGGCGGCTTCCCCTGCTGTGCGAACTATTTGCTGCATTCCTCAAGAAATGCGCGTGACACGCCACGCAATATGCCCAAACGGCACCTGCATTGGCAGAAGTTGCATTGCACGGCACTAGTAACCGTCTTTCCTGGCGCCAGGGCGGTCCGTGCAATGCGGTACGCCCCTCTCAAAAAATGAACGGAGTCTTTATGCAGTTATATCGGGCTGTCCCCCGCAGCGGTTTTGATCCAGGGCGCCAACACAAGCGCCACCCTGGAGCACGACTGCCCGCGAATGTGCCGTATTTCGTTGATAATTTGTGGGAATTCACGTGTCCAAACGATAGGCCTTCGCGCCGTTACGCCGTCTACGCCAGCCCAACGCCCGAGTTGGCCCTGGCTGGCGGCTCCGGCGTCAACCGGCACGAAGAAGGATTTATTGCTTGCCGCGTGGAGTGCCTCAGACCACCGAAGACGTTCCAGTGTTCGGTCAGCGACGCACGTGGCCACCCGGATCTAACTTTCCTGCGGCAAGCGATTCAGGAGCGGTTCGCCGGACGCACGCCGCTCGCGTTCGAGACCAGACTGGCCCTTGCCCCGGTGTTCTTACCCGGCATGGCGCGTCTTGAACTGGCTAAAGCGATGAAGCAGAATGCGACCTTGCGTGATTTCGTCGACATGCTCGCCTCGACAGTTACCTTGTGGACCGATACACCGGACCTCGCCTCTGGCGAACTGTTTTTCGAAATCGAAGAGGACAACGCGTATCGCCTGCATCCGTTGTAACCGCCGCCAGCAGGCTATCGGCTAGTGGCGCCACTTCGAGGTCGCTCCTTTTCATCTTTTCACCGTATCAGGCGACACCTGGCCAAAGTGCGCCTCTTGCGTTCCCCAACCCGCAACATGTTCCATCGACTCCGGAGGTCCGACATGCAGGATGTATTCTTGCTGGGCGATTCGATTTTTGACAATGCCCCTATGTACCGAAAAACACTGAAGTGCGAGCGCAACTGCAAGCGCTCCTGGGAGACGAACACCGGGTCGTTCTCCTGGCACGTGATGGCGATGTCCTGGCGGACGTCCGGGGCCAGGTGGCGCGTCTTCGTCAAATGCGAACAGGGTCTGGCACACTCGTTGTCAGCTGCGGCGGTAACAACGTATTAGGGCTTGTCGGCTTCATGCAGTCGAGCGTGAAATCGGTACTTGAAGCAACGGCAATGCTGGCAGCCTGGCAAGCCGAGTTTCGCCATGAATACCGCCGTATGCTCGACGAGGTATTGACCATGGGCCTGCCTGTAGCGATCTCGACAATATACGATTGCGTGCCGGGACTCTCCCCAGGCTTGCGTACGGCACTGGCCGTATTCAACGACGTGATTTTGCGCGAAGCCGTGGCACGCCGGCTGCCTGTTGTGGACCTGCGGGTAGTCTGTGACGACCCCGCCGATTACGCTACCGTGTCACCGATCGAGCCTTCGCAGCAAGGCGGCGGGAAGATCGCCGGGGCCATCGCCATCCGGGTGCGTTCGCAGAACCCGACGCTGCAACGAACGGTCGTGTTTGGCTCTTCCGTGGCATGACGGTCGTGCGCGGTGCCGCAGACGCCCGCGCCAGGCCGCAACCGATATCACGCGTCTTCCGACACAGAAAACCGGCAAGTCCCCGTCGCGTCGAGAAACGCCCGGGCACTGCAGGTTGCAAAGTTCTCGTATGAATCGCACGCAGCGGACAGTCGGAGTGCCGCTGTGGTCCAGGCCACGGCTGCAGACGGCAAGCCAGGGGTAAGTGCGGACGCGCTGCGGCGGCCATCGACCTCCTGGCTCATGTGTGCAGGTTCGAATGAAGCGCCTATTTCGGCTTGCAAACGGTCGTCGCCAGCGCATTGCTGAAGGTGACCTTGGCCTGCAGTTTCCAGGCGTTCGCCGCCTCGTCGCAGTGGTTCTGTCGCGTTAGCTGAGCAGTTGCCCTGATCGGGTAAAGTGTGGCACCCAACACTTGCCGATCCGTCATGCTCAGCTTCAAAGGAATGCGTTTCCCGATTGACGTCGTCCTGGTCTGCATCCGATGGTACGTGGCCTACCCGCTCAGCTATCGGCACATCGAAGAGCTCATGGAGGAGCGGGGCGTGTTAGTCGACCATTCGACGATCAACCGTTGGGCGATTCGATTCCTGCCGTTGATTGAAACACAGTCACGAAAGCATAAGCGTCGGGTCGGCTCTAGCTGGCGAATGGACGAGACGTACGTCAAGGTCAAGGGAGTCTGGAAGTATCTCTACCGTGCAGTCGACAAGGAAGGAAAGACCGTCGATTTCCTGCTGACGGCACATCGTGACACGGCGGCCGCTAAGCGTTTTTTTGAGAAAGCCATGCGGGAGAACGGTGTGCCGGAGAAGATCGCGATGGACAAGAGCGGAGCCAACAAGGCCGCGATCGAAGAAGTCAACGACGCGATAGAGCCTGTCAGAATTTCTGTGTGGAACGGGGTCATGAAATAATGCCGAAAGGATTGTTCAAT
>NZ_JBHSMS010000039.1:0-92668 GCF_042656795.1 Massilia jejuensis
CGCGCCGGGCAGACCGTCGACGCGGTCACGGGCCGCGGCGCCGTTACCAAGGGACAGTTGCACCGCCATCTGTTACCTGTGCTTGACCCCCACGTTCTGCTGGTAACGGACGGGCATCGGGCGTACCGGAGCTTTGCGCGCGAAGCGGGCATCTCGCACCAGTACGTGAACCTGCGCCTGGGCGAGCGGGTGCGCGGCGCCGTCCATGTGCAAAACGTGAACGCCTATCACCGCCGATTCAGGCAGTGGCTGGCACGCTTCCATGGCGTAGCTTCACGCTACTTGCCGAATTACCTGGGCTGGCGCTGGGCGCTCGATGGCGAGCGCATTGCGTCACCGGAGCGCTTCCTGCGAGCGGCAATGGGACTCGTCCACACGTAACGGTGACAGCGCCAAATCTTTGAGCCAACACAGTTACTGCGAGTTTTTCCAGACTGACGAAAGTAATGGTGATGCATCACAAAAAAACCGGTTTGCCGCCAACGTACAGCGGCCTGAAATTCGTCACGCCCGCGCAGCGGCATGGCGGACTGGCTGATACGATCCTGAGAGGTCGGGAGCAGGTCAACGCGGCAAGAGAACGCTGCCCGGCACGCCGGTCGGGCGATACGCGACTGGACATCGCAGCACGAGGTACGGATCGATCCGGAGCCGGCCGTACCTGAGATATCAAGGCTGGCTGCATGAAGTGACGCGAATGCTTCGTTGACAACTACCGAAACCGCCACGATAACGCAGTCGCCGAAAGCTTCTTCCAGCTATTGAAACAGGAGCGGATTCGACGCAAGACCTACGGCACCCGAAAGGAAGCAGAGCAGGATCTCTTCGATTACATCGGGATATTTTAGAGTCCGAAGCGCCGGCACAGCTTCGGTCATGATATGTCGCCGGTCGAATACGGAAAGCAGTATTTTCAGCGGCTCTCGAGTTTCAAGCAAACCCGTGGCGACCCATTTTGACCGGCCGAGTCTATTTTCTGCCCAAGCCGTCCAGTTGGTCGCACAGTTATAAAAGCAAGCATCTACTTGACTCGCGGCCGTTCAGGTTTGCCGCTGCGGCCCGGTATCCAGCGCCGACGTGCCGTAACAAGCCCTTTTTCATTCAGCCGCAAAACGCTCTTCAATTATGCCCGGCGTGGCAGCGCTCGATGAATGTCTTGCGCTCCACGGCATCGTCGATTTCGCTTGCCAGTCTTGCAATGAGCTCAGCCGGACTGGCAGCTGTAGGCGCCATGCGCTGCACCAGCAACCTGGCGATCGGGCCGATCAGCTGGGCAAGGTTAGCTTCGATCCTTGCCAGAGCGGTGCTGTCGATGGTCAAGCCGGCCGGCTTCCGAGAAAACGTCGCGGCGGGAGCTGGTGTCGAAGGCAGAGCCGTTGCTACGGCCACCATCTTATCTGCCATCACTGGGCGCTCGAGGAGTACCGTCAGGCAGTCGCGCAACTGGCCCAAGTGAAAGTCGAGTTTACCTTCGATCGCATCAAGCCAGTGCTGAGTGCTGATGAAATATTCCAGGCTCTTCGACAAGGGCACGTTCTCGATACGCAAGGGCAGTATGTGCAGGCCTTTGTTAACGGCCCGCTCGACTTCGCGCCGAACTTGCGGCGAGCTATTCGAATTCGATGAAAATACCAGCACCAGTACACGTGCGGTATCGAGTGCGTTGATGATGGCTTCGGCCCAGTCCTCGCTTGGCCGGATATCGCGCGGGGCCACCCAGCAACGAATGCCGTGCGCTTCCAAGCTGTGGCAAATCGCGTCGGCGAAAACCTTGTCCTGGTGCGAGTGGCTGAGAAAGACGTCGTGTGCCATCGTATCCACGCTCAACCGAGCATAGCCATGGCTTTTTCAAGGCTGCGGCGCATCCGGTTGAAAGCATTGCCGAGTACTGCGATTTCGTCGTTACCCCGGATATCGAACGGCTCGACATCGGTTTTGCCGCTACTGAGCGCGTCGGCGATGCGGGTAATCCTGCGCATCGGGCGAAGAATGAAGCGATACAGTACCAAATTGACGACCAGCAAAATTCCGACGAAGGTCGCCACCATCCCGGTCATAATCAGCCGGAATGCGCGATCGGCCTGCTCCACCGGCACTGCTAGCGGCACTGACACGATCTGGCTGCCGACTGTCTCGCCGAGCTTCCAGCCAAAGCCATTGGCATCGCCATATAAAGCGCGCATGGAAGCTGGCGCAGCCGATGGGACGCTATGACAGGCCAGGCACTTGCCGTCGTTGATTCGGATCGGCCGCGCCAAGAATAATGACTGACCCGTGGGGGTCGAACGCTCGCCTACTACTTCCTTGAGATCCGGGTGATCGCGCAGATTACGCACGACGTCGGCTTCCCATTCCACCACGCGGTCTCGTGGATTGGTCGGGTTCAGGGTCGCCTCCTTGTAGCTGTATTCCTTAAACGCCGCCTGCATCTTCGCGAAGCTCTGTGTCGCGGCATACGATGGCACCGTCTGGGGCAGGAACTCCTTGTGCAGCCGGTCCTCCAGCAAGGGTTTGATTTCCGCACTGGTGTAGCTGCGTGCTGCCAATGCCGCTTCCATCATCAAACTAGCGTGGCTCAGCACTTCACGCTTTGCATTTTCATGCAATACATTTCGGCTGATTAAGCCTGTTACGGTCAACCCCGCACAAAACACGGCAGCCAGCGACAGATTGACTTTGAGGAGAAGGTGCATGGCATGCCCTGGGGTGTTGAGAGACAACGATTGGGCATCATAGCATTCTGCTATCTCAAGATATCAATTATTGGCAGCCGACCGTGTCTGGCTCGCGACAATCGTTTTCGATGAGGCTCTGCAAGGCGCATGTGAACTGATGAGACCAGTTCAAGCTTTGCCAACATGCCTTCGTTGAGGCAGACCTGTGCTTTCATACAGACTGGGTGGCTTGCAGACGTTCGTGGCCAGCCTGAAATAGGGCAAAGGCGGCCGGCAAAGCTGGCCGCCCTTCATAAATGGGCTGCACCTTCTGCAAGGGAGCCGCACAAATAGATAATGGCGCAAACTTAAGCTTGTACGGCGTAACACGAATCTATAGTATATGTTGATTATAAGACAAACTAAGGGCCGTCTCCATGCGTGAGTATCGTGCTGGTCGCAAGGCGATATTCTGCGATACTCCTGCGGCCGTAAAAGTGGGAAAAATTCCTTCACGCGTGTTTGTGCGGTTTGTGGAGAAATCGGAAAGCATCATTACCCGGGAAGGATGTGTGCCGGCGCATCCGGGCGACGCGGTGGTCACCGCAGCGACAGGCGAGCAATGGCCGGTGGTTCGTGCAGTCTTTGATCGATACTATGAGCCGACATCCGAAGCAACCGTGTTCAGTAGCATTCCACGCGAATCGCTTGCTCTGCAGATCAATGGACCTTTCCAGGTCATACTCACTGACGGCATTTCGCGTCTTTTTGGCAAGCCGGGCGACTGGCTGCTCGATTACGGCGACGGCCACCTAGGCATCGTTGGCGCGGACATTTTCGCCACCATTTACCGGCGGCTCGACTAAGTACTCGACCGGAAACAAATGTGAATTTTTGCAAACAGAACCGGATGCGGCGCAAGGCGGCGAGTTCGCCGCCTTGCGAGCACTGCAAGCACCGCGAGCGGACAGGGACCAACGCAGCAACGCGCCGGTTCTGGCAGCCGAAACACATTTATTTCTGGGCGAGTACTTAGAACCTTCATGGCTTTTCACCATCATATCCAGTCACTCCTGCTTGCTGGAATCCGCTTTCCCGCTGCTCCTTCGACCGAAACCATCGCGCCGCCGCCTGCACTCGCACCACTTGTGGCTGCGGTCACTCTGGAGCACGCAGCAGCCAACTCCCGAGCGGTCAAGGCGGGTAATCGATATCGTAGCGCCTTCTGGGCGCTTTATCTATTGAGCGCGCTGGCAGTGCTATGCGCCGTGATGCCACTGGCGCTGGGGTGGGACCACGGCAGCCATGTAATGCATGCATGGGCCGGATTCTGGGCCGGACTTGAGGTTTTTGTGATTCTCGTGCTGGGATTGCTCTACCGGCACGGACATCATCGTGATTGGCAGGGACAGTGGCTGGCCAGTCGCACCGAAGCGGAACTCATCGGATACCTGCCGCTAGTAGCACCGCTGGTCTTCCCTGCCGCAACCGGATCGACGGGCAACTGGTACTCGGAACTGTCAGGCAAGACCATGCAAGTTCCCCAGAGCGGCGCCGTCAACACGCTTTGCGCGCGGCTCGGACTTGGCGTGGCAGAATCCCTGCACGGTGCTTGGTCCGATACTGCCTTTGTCAAGCAATACGTGGCGTGGGCCTTGGCGCAGTTCGAGCTGCAGCGTCAATACCACGAAAGGCTAATGCTGCGCAGCGAAGCTTTGATGTACAGGGTACACAAGATTAATGCATGGCTGTTCATGCTAACGCTTGTCGGCGCGCTGATGCATCTTGTAGTGCACGCGATGTGGCTATCTTTTGTAACCATCTTCTTCCCGGCCCTGGCCGCGTCGCTGCATGGAGCTCTCGCGCAAACGGAAGCATACCGGCAAGCGGCGATTTCGCGCCGGCTTTCCCTGGAGCTTGGCAATGCCATGGCGACGATCGCCTCGCACTGTCCGACGCTGGAACGGGACAAGATTCGCGACGCGATCGAAGCCGGTCTGACGTCGATTTTGGAGGAACACCGCGACTGGCATATGCTTGTGCGACCGCACCATTTGCCGTTGGGGTGACCAAAATCGCAAACCTGCGCATTCGTTCGGAAGCATTCTTTAGCCACTTGGTTTCTTTCTATGGTCTCCAGACGAAAACATGAACGCGTATTCGCCCGATTGCCATATGCAGAACATCATCTCGGCGTGCTACGGCACGATGGCCCGGAATCAGTGGGCACCATGGACCGCGTTACCCACGTCTGGGCGATGCACCAGGAAAGATGCAGCGGCTCCGTAGCCGATCAGTACCGATCAATGCCCGGACGCATGCGCACCTGAACCTGCACGAGACGCCCCGCCTCCATTTGGCCGAGGAAGCCCAAGGGCCGGCTACCGCCGTAATCTCCGTTTTAGCCCAGGCTGTATAAAACGCAAGGCCGTGCAAACAGGACGGCACGGTAAACGTTAAGCGAGCAGCTCATGAAGGCAGGAGCAGGATAAAGCGCTTTACCGAAGGCGGGGATCGCGGGCAAGGCAGGCTGCTGCACGAACTTCCAGGCGATTACGTGACCGAGAATAATCCGGTTCGTGTAGCCGGTCCATTCGTCGAGGAGCCCGGCCTTGGCGGACGCGGTTTTGAACGCGTGCAGCCGGCAAAAACGGGCCGGCGCGCGTGGCGCAGGCCATGTCGGCCTGTAAATTCCGAACGGGGACGCGGGCAGCCCGCCCCCCGGAAATCGGCAAGTCTGGCGGTTTTGATGCAAGTCAAGGATTTTGCCGGCCCCGATCCCTAGACTCCTCCCTCATCAAGCCGCGCCGCATTCGGCGGCGCGGCAGGCAGCAGGAGTTCGGGATGTACCCTCATGAAGCATTGGCCGCAAGCGGCCACCCCAGTCCGGCTGCCCTGGCGGCAGGCATCGAGTTCGATGCCGGCCTGATCGAGCGCCTCGGCAAGAACGGTCCGCGCTATACCTCTTACCCGACCGCCGACCGTTTCCTCGACAGCTACGGCTACCGCGACTACCTGCATGCCGTCGCCTCGGTGCGCACGCGCGGCGCGGCGCGTCCGCTCTCGCTCTACCTGCACATCCCGTTCTGCGACACGGTCTGCTACTACTGCGCCTGCAACAAGATCGTCACGAAACAGCGCGACAAGGCAAGCACCTACCTCGCTTACCTGAAGCGCGAAATCGCGATGCAGGGCGCGCTTCTTGCCGGCGCCGGCGAGGTCGAGCAGCTGCACTTCGGCGGCGGCACGCCCACTTACCTGTCGGACGCGCAGATGGGCGAGCTGATGGCGCACCTGCAGCGCGCCTTTACATTCGCGCCCGACGCGGCGGGCGAGTATGCGATCGAGGTCGATCCGCGCGGCGTCTCGGCCGAACGGGTGCACAGCCTGCGGCGCCAGGGCTTCAACCGCATCAGCCTCGGCGTGCAGGACTTCGACGCCGACGTGCAGCGCGTCGTCAACCGGGTCCAGCCCGAGCACGAAACGCGTGCCATCATCGACGCCGCGCGCGCGGCCGGATTCCGCTCGGTCAGCATCGACCTGATCTACGGCTTGCCGAAGCAGGCGCGTGCGAGCATGCACGCCACCATCGACAAGGTGATCGAGGCCAGTCCCGACCGCATCGCCCTGTACCACTACGCGCACCTGCCGCATGCGTTCAAGCCCCAGCGCCGCATCCTGGAAGCGGACATGCCGTCCTCGGCCGAAAAGCTCGACATGCTGGCCTCGTCCATCGAGCAGCTGTGCGGCGCCGGTTATGTCTACATCGGCATGGACCATTTCGCCAGGCCCGGCGACGACCTCGCCGTCGCCCAGCGCCAGGGACGCCTGCACCGCAACTTCCAGGGTTACTCGACCCATGCCGACAGCGACCTGGTGTCCTGCGGCGTCTCGGCCATCGGCGCGGTGGGTGCGACCTACAGCCAGAACGCCAAGAACCTGAAGGCCTATTACGAGGCGCTCGACAACCACGAACTGCCGGTCGTGCGCGGCCTGGTCCTGGGCATGGACGACCTGCTGCGGCGCGCCGTCATCCAGGCGCTGATGTGCCAGTTCGAGCTGTCGATCGGCGCCATCGAACAGGTTTTTCCCATCGCGTTCGGCACCTATTTCGCGCGCGAACTGGCCGAGCTGCGCCGCTACGCCGAGGATGGCCTGCTCACCATCGACGACGAGTGGCTGAGCGTGACCGCGCGCGGGCGCCTCCTGATCCGCAACCTGTGCATGGTGTTCGACCGCTACCTCGCCGTGCCCGATGCGGCGCCGCGCTACTCGCGCACCGTGTGACGATGGACGCCTATCTGCACCCGCTGCACCCGCTGCTTGCGCTGTTGGCGCCGTTCCTGGTCGGCCTGCTCGGCAGCGTCCACTGCGCCGGCATGTGCGGCGGGATCGTCGGTGCGTTGTCGCTGGCGCCGCCGCGCGCGCGCGCCGGCGCGGCCGTCATTGCCGTGCATTCCGTGGCGGCGCCGGCCGTGCTCGATGCCGCCGCCTACAACGCCGGGCGCATCGCCAGCTACGCCGCCGCCGGCGCCCTGGCCGGCGGCCTGGCCGGGGGCGCGGCGCGCCTGGCCGCGCTGCCGCTGTTGCAGGGCGCGGCCCATGTGGCGGCCAACCTGCTGCTCGTCGCCCTAGGACTGCACCTGATGGACGCCTGGCGCGGCGTGGCCCGCATCGAGCAGGGCGGCCGCTTCGTGTGGCGCCGTGTGGCGCCGCTGCTGCGCCGCGTCGGTCCGCCCGATACGCCGGGGCGCATGTTCGCCGCCGGCGTCCTGTGGGGCTGGCTGCCGTGCGCGATGGTCTACAGCATGCTGGCGACGGCCATGCTGAGCGGCTCGGCGGCGGCCGGCGCGGCCGTCATGCTGGCCTTCGGCCTTGGTACCCTGCCGATGATGACGGCCTTGGGGCTGGCCGGCGCGCGCCTGCGCGCGTCGCTGCGCGCGCCACCCGTGCGCCTGGCCTGCGGCGCCGTGGTGCTGGGCTTCGGTGTGCTCGGGCTGGCGCGCGCGGCCGGCGGCCTGCCGGCCAGCTGGCTCGCCGCCGTGTGCATCACACCCGGGCCGGCGCCGTGAATGCGCCGGCGCACGAACTGGCCGCCTGCTTCCATTGCGGCCTGGCGCTGCCGGCGCAACGCTGGCACGCGCGCATCGGCGGCGTCGAGCACGCCATGTGCTGCCCCGGCTGCGCCGCCGCAGCCACGGCCATCGCCGCCGCCGGCTGCGGCGACTACTATCTCGAGCGCACCGCCTACGCCAGCCGCGCCGGCGCGGCCGAGGCGCCGCACCTGGCGCTGTTCGACGACGGCGGCAATCCGGGCGAGGGCGGTTTTCTGGTCGAGGGCATCCGCTGCCCCGCCTGTGTCTGGCTGGTCGAACGGCGCGTGGCGGCCGTCCCGGGCGTGCTGGAGGCCAGCCTGAACGTCAGCACGGCGCGCCTGCAGGTGCGCTGGGACCCGGCGCTGTGCAAGGTCAGCACGCTGCTGCTGGCGCTCGGCGCGATCGGCTACACGGCCCGTCCCTGGGATGCGCGCCGCCATGGCGAACAGCTGGACGCCGAGCGGCGCACCCTGTTTCGCCAGCTGTTCGTGGCCGGCCTGTCGATGATGCAGGTGATGATGTACGCGGTGCCGGTCTACATGGCCACCGACGGCACGCTCGACGCCGGCATCGCCGCCCTCCTGGGCTGGGCCGCGCTCCTGCTCACGCTGCCGGCCGTGCTGTACTCGGCGCGGCCCTTCTTCCTTGGCGCCTGGCGCGACCTGCGGCGCGGCCTGCCCGGCATGGACGTGCCGGTCGCGCTCGGTATCGGCGTCGCATTCGTCGCCAGCACCGTGGCGCTGATACGCGGACAGGGCGCGCTCTGGTTCGATTCGCTGACGATGTTCATTTTCCTGCTGCTGGCAAGCCGCTACCTCGAGCAGGGCGCGCGCCGGCGCGCCGCCGGCGCCCTGGCGGCGCTGCAGGATGCCTTGCCGGCGTCGGCGCGGCGCATGCCCGGCTACCCGCGCGAGCGCGCCACCGAACTGGTCGCCGCCGCCCGGCTCCGGGTGGGCGACGTCGTGCTGGTCGCGCCTGGGCAGGCGCTGCCGGCCGACGCCACCATCGTCGAAGGCGAGTCCGAGATCGACCTGGCCCTGCTCACGGGCGAAAGCGCGGCGCGCCACATGGGACCGGGCGCCGCCTTGCCGGGCGGCGCCGTGAACCTGGCGCGGGCGCTGGTGCTGAGGGTGGATGCGGCGGCACGCGACAGCACCCTGGCGCTGCTGGTGCGCCTGGCCGAGAAAGCCGGGCAGGGCAAGCCGGCGCTGGCGCGCTGGGCCGACCGCGTGGCCGCCTGGTCGGTCGCGGCGCTGCTGGTGCTGGCACTGCTGGTCTACCTGGGCTGGCAATTCATCGATCCGGCACGCGCCTTGCCGGCGACGATCGCGGTGCTGGTCGTCAGCTGTCCGTGCGCCTTGTCGCTGGCCACGCCGACCGCGCTGGCCGCGGCCACCGACAGCCTGCTGCGGCGCGGCGTGCTGGCCGACGCGCCGCATACCCTCGAGACCTTCGCGCGCGCCACCCATATCGTGTTCGACAAGACCGGCACCCTGACGCTGGGCCGCCCGCACCTGCGTGCCACGGTCCCGATGGGGACGGCCGATGCCGAAGGGCTGCTGCGCATCGCTGCCGGACTCGAAGCAGGCAGTGCCCACCCGCTGGCGGCGGCGATCCGCGCCACCGCCAGCGGCGCCGCGCACGCCACCGGCATCGACGAGCTGCCCGGACAGGGCGTCGAGGGCAGCGTCGGCGGCATCCGCTACCGGCTCGGCAGCGCCGCCTTCGTCGGCGCCATCGCCGGGCCGGCGCCGGTGCCGGACTGCGCGCCAGCGCCCGGCGCCGTCGCACTCTGGCTCGGCCATGCCGGGGCCTGGCTGGCGCGCTTCGACCTGGCCGATGCGCTGCGTCCGGAAGCGGCCGAGGTGGTGCGCCGCTTTCAGGCGGCCGGCAAGACCGTGGTCCTGCTCAGCGGCGACGCCGTGCCGGCGGCGCAGGCGGCGGCCGCGCAGCTCGGCATCGCGCAGGCCGCCGGAGGCCAGCTTCCGGCCGACAAGCTGGCCTACGTGCGCCGCCTGCAAGGGCAGGGCGCGGTGGTGGCGATGGTCGGCGACGGCGTCAACGACGCGGCCGTGCTGCGCGGCGCCGACGTCTCGTTCGCGCTGGGCGGCGGGGCGGCGCTGGCCCAGCTGCATGCCGACGGCGTCCTGCTCGGCGACAGCCTGGCGCCGCTGGCCGACGCCGCCGATACGGCGCGCCGGACGCTGCGCATCATTCGGCAGAACCTGGCCTGGGCCTGCGCCTACAACCTGGCCGCCATTCCCGCGGCGGCGGCGGGCCTGCTCGACCCCTGGCTGTCGGGCATCGGGATGGCCGCCAGCTCGGCCATCGTCGTCGTCAATGCCCTGCGCCTGAGGACCTAGCATGGAAGCCCTGTACCTCCTGGTTCCGCTCAGCGTGATCCTGGTCGCGCTGGCGCTGCGCATATTTTTCGGCGCCGCCGACAGCGGCCAGTTCGAGGACCTGGAAGGGCCGGCGCTGCGCATCCTGCGCGACGACGACCGCGGCCAGTCCCGGCACTGAGGGGCGGCCGGCCGCACCGTCGCGAGCGATCATCTCCGGGGTCGGTGCCGCGTCGTTCCGCGCCTCGTCGTTCCGCGCCAGGTGGGCGCGCGGCGCGATGGCGGGCGGCTCCTTGCCTTCGGGGTCGAACCCGGTGCGGGCACGGATGCCGGCGAAGGCTTCGCCGCGGCTCGCGTACGGGCGTGTGGCGATAGGTCGCGCAGGGAGGGCGGAATGGGCGGCATGCGATGCGCCTGTTGCCGCTGCAATAGTCCATGCCGGGGTAGCGGCAGCCAATGTGGACAATGTTGTCCGTTTCCCGGACGGCTCCGGTAATTTTGATTCACATCAAGGATTTTTAAGGTCCGGAAAACTACGCTCCCTGCTGTCATCGCAGTGATTTCACGCGGGAGCGTATCTTGAAAAACAATTTACATTATAACTACCGGATCGTGCGCCAGTTTGCCGTCGCCACAATCGTCTGGGGCGTGATCGGCATGGCCGTCGGCGTGTTCATCGCGGCCCAGCTGGCCTGGCCCGCGCTCAATTTCGACCTGCCCTGGCTTTCCTACGGGCGCCTGCGTCCGCTGCATACGAACGCCGTCATCTTCGCCTTCGGCATCTGCGGCCTGTTCGCCACCTCGTACTACGTCGTGCAGCGCACCTGCCAGGTGCGGCTGTTCTCGGACCGGCTGGCCGCCTTCACCTTCTGGGGCTGGCAGGCGGTACTGGTGGCCGCCGCCGTGACGCTGCCGATGGGTTTTACGCGCGGCAAGGAGTATGCGGAACTGGAGTGGCCCATCGCGATCCTGATTACGGTGGTCTGGGTCGCCTACGCGGTGGTCTTCTTCGGCACCATCGCCAGGCGCAAGGTCCAGCACATCTATGTGGCCAACTGGTTCTTCGGCGCCTATATCATCGCGGTCGCCGTGCTGCACGTCGTCAATGGCGCGGTGGTGCCGGTCTCGGCCTTCAAGTCGTATCCGGTGTACGCCGGGGTGCAGGACGCGATGATCCAGTGGTGGTACGGCCATAACGCGGTCGGCTTCATCCTGACCGCCGGCTATCTCGGCATGGTGTATTACTTCATCCCGAAACAGGCCGAGCGCCCGGTGTATTCGTACCGGCTGTCGATCGTGCACTTCTGGGCCCTGATCTTCACCTACATGTGGGCCGGCCCGCACCACCTGCACTACACGGCGCTGCCCGACTGGACCCAGTCGCTGGGCATGGTGTTTTCGCTGATCCTGCTGGCGCCTTCCTGGGGCGGCATGATCAACGGCGTGATGACGCTCTCGGGCGCCTGGCACAAGCTGCGCTCGGACCCGATCCTGAAATTCCTGATCGTCTCGCTCTCGTTCTACGGCATGGCCACCTTCGAGGGCCCGATGATGTCGATCAAGACCATCAACGCGCTGTCGCACTACACCGACTGGACGATCGCGCACGTCCATGCCGGCGCGCTGGGCTGGGTCGGTTTCATCACCATGGGCTCGGTCTACTACCTGATCCCGCGCCTGGCCAACAGGAAGCGCATGTGGAGCGTGCAGCTGGTCGAAGCCCACTTCTGGGTCGCCACGGTCGGGATCGTCCTCTACATCGCCTCGATGTGGATCGCCGGCGTGATGCAGGGCCTCATGTGGCGCGCGGTGAATGCCGATGGCACGCTGACCTACACCTTCGCCGAAAGCGTGAAAGCGACTTACCCGTACTACGTGATCCGCTTCGGCGGCGGCCTGCTGTACCTGTCGGGCATGGTGCTGATGGCCTTCAATGCCTGGAAGACGCTGGCCGGCACGGCCGCCGTCGACGCCCCGATCCCGCTCGCCCACGCTGCCCGGGCGCCGCATGACGAAGCCTGCGCGGTCGAGGCGCACGTGCCCAACCGCGCTTGAGAGGATGCGCCATGAAAAACTTTACCCATGAATGGATCGAAAAGAATCCCTGGCTGCTCATCGGCCTGGTGATCCTCGTGATCTCCGTCGGCGGCCTGGTCGAGATCGTGCCGCTGTTCTTCCAGAGGTCGACCACCGAGCCGGTGGCCGGCCTGGCGCCGTACTCGCCGCTGCGCCTGGCGGGACGCGACGTCTACATCCGCGAAGGCTGCTACAACTGCCACTCGCAGATGATCCGGCCGTTTCGCGCCGAAACCGAGCGCTACGGGCACTATTCGGTGGCCGGCGAATTCGTCTACGACCATCCCTTCCAGTGGGGCAGCAAGCGCACCGGGCCCGACCTGGCCCGGGTCGGCGGGCGCTACAGCGACGAGTGGCACCGCACCCACCTCGACAATCCGCGCGACGTGGTGCCCGAATCGAACATGCCGGGCTATCCGTGGCTGGCCAGGACCGGGCTGGACCCGGCCGAGATCGTGCCGAAGATGCGCGCCATGCAGCTGCTGGCCGTGCCCTACAGCGAAAAAGACGTGACGGACGCTCCCGCGCAGCTGGCCGGCAAGACCGAACAGGATGCCCTGGTCGCCTACCTGCAGGGCCTGGGCACGCAGATCAAGAAGAGGAACTGATCATGGATATCGAACGACTTTTCGACGGCGCCAGCAGCGTGATGACGGTGCTGTCCTTCGCCACCTTCATGGGCATCGTGCTCTGGACTTTCCTGCTCAAGCGCGGCGCCGATTTCGACGCCGCCGCGACGCTGCCCTTCGCCGATGCGGAGCCGGGCGATGAGTGACTTCACGAGCGGCTTCTGGAACTGGACCATCGGCCTGGTCACGGTGCTGTCGATCGCCGGCTGCGCGATCCTGCTGTGGTCGCAGTCGACGTACAGGGCGAAGATCGGCCCCGACGGCGCGCCGGAAAAAACCACCGGCCACGTCTGGGACGAAGACCTGACCGAACTGAACACGCCCATGCCGCGCTGGTGGGTGGGGCTGTTCTATTGCACCATCGTGTTCGCCGCCGCCTACCTGGCGCTGTATCCGGGCCTGGGCAGCTACGCGGGCCGGCTCGGGTGGCAATCGGGCGGCGCGTACAAGGCCGAGCTGAACCAGGCCGATGCCGACTACGGGCCCCTGTTCGCGCGCTATGCCGGCCTGCCCGTCGAGGCGGTGGCCGCCGATCCGCAGGCGCGCGCGATCGGCGAGCGCATGTTCATGAACTACTGCGCCCAATGCCACGGGTCTGACGCGCGCGGCAACAAGGGCTATCCGGACCTGACCGACGGCGACTGGCTGCATGGCGGCGACCCGGCCGCGATCAAGGCGACCATCCTTGCCGGGCGCGTGGGCAGCATGCCGCCCATGGGCGCGGCGCTCGGCGCGGACAAGGACATCGAGGCGGTCGCGCATTACGTACGCAACCTGTCGGGCCTGGCCGCCGATCCGGTCAAGGTCGTCTTCGGCAAACCCAAGTTCGCCGCCTGCGTGGCCTGCCACGGGGCGCAAGGCGAGGGCAACCCCCGGCTGGGCGCGCCCAACCTGGCCGACAGGATCTGGCTCCACGGCGGCAGTGCAGACGCCGTCATGGAAACCATCCGCAAGGGCCGCACCAGTACCATGCCGGCCTTCGGCGAGTTCCTGGGCGAGCCCAGGGCGCATGTGCTGACGGCCTACGTGTGGAGCCTGTCGCATCCGGCCGGCGCGCCCGGGGGCGGGGCAGAATGAACGCGCCGCGCGAGGCCGTGGTCAGGATGTACGCGCCGCGCGAGGCGATCCATCCGCGCGAGGCGACGGGCCGCCATGCGTCGCTGCGCTGGGCCTGCGTCTGGCTGACCCAGCTGCTGTTCTACGGCCTGCCATGGCTGCGGTACAACGGCCGCCAGGCGGTGCTGTTCGACCTGGGCAGCAGGCAGTTCCACCTGTTCGGACTGGTGTTCTGGCCGCAGGACTTCATCTACCTGGCGGGCTTGCTCATCGTCTGCGCGTATGCCTTGTTCCTTGTCACCACGGTGGCGGGGCGCGTCTGGTGCGGCTTCGCCTGCCCGCAAACGGTATACACCGAGCTGTTCCTGTGGATCGAGCGCCGCATCGAGGGAGCGCGCAGCGCCCGCATCCGGCTAGACCGCCAGCCCTGGAACCTGGAGAAGATCGGCAAAAAGGCGGCCAAGCATGCGGCCTGGCTGGCGCTGGCCCTGTGGACCGGCTTGTCCTTCGTCGGCTATTTCACGCCGGTCGCGTCCCTGGTGGCCGGCGTGCGCCACCTCGACCTGGGTCGCTGGGAAACCTTCTGGGTGCTGTTCTACGGCCTGGCCACCTACGGCAACGCGGGGTGGCTGCGCGAGCAGGTCTGCAAGTATATGTGCCCGTATGCCCGCTTCCAGAGCGCGATGTTCGACAAGGACACCTTGATCGTGACCTATGACCGGGCGCGCGGCGAACCACGCGGTCCGGGCATGCGCGCGCCAGGCGGCGAGGCGGGCGACTGCATCGACTGCACGCTCTGCGTCCAGGTCTGCCCCACCGGGATCGATATCCGGCGTGGCCTGCAATACGAATGCATCGGATGCGCCGCGTGCGTCGACGCCTGCAACACGGTGATGGACAAGGTGGGCCAGCCCAGGGGCCTGATCCGCTACGCCACCGAGCATGCGCTCGCCAGGGGTTGGGATGCGGCGCAGGTGCGGCGCCGCCTGCTGCGCCCGCGCGTGATCGGCTATGCGGCGGTGCTGGCGCTGATGGCGGGCGCGATGGCGTTCGCGCTGGCCCTGCGCGTGCCCTTGAAGGTCGACGTCATCCGCGACCGCGGCGCGATGGGACGCGAGGCCGGGGACGGCCGCGTCGAGAACGTCTACCGCCTGCAGCTGATGAACACCGGCGGGGAGGCGCGGCTGCTGCGCATCGCGGTGGCGGGCTTGCCGGGCGCGGCGGTCGTCGGCGAGGACCGCGTCGAGATCGGCGCCGCCGCGGCGCGCGCGCTGCCGGTGCGGGTGCGCGCCGAGCGCGGACCGGCGGGCGCGCGGCGCATCGTCTTCACCGTCACCGCGCTCGACGACCCCGCCCTGACGGTGCGCGAGGAAGCGGCCTTCATCGTGCCGCATCGAGATTGAGGAGATCGCATGCAGACCGTTTTTCAGCAGCAGCATCCCGCGCCCTGGTACCGCCAGCGCTGGCCATGGTTCATCATGCTCGGCCCCGCGGCCGCGATGGCGGCCACCGCCGTTACCGTGGTGCTGGCGCTGCGCCAGCCGGACGCGATGGTGGTCGACGACTATTACAGGCAGGGCAAGGCGATCAACCAGGACTTGCGGCGCGACCGGATGGCCAGCGCGCTGCGCCTGCGCCTGAGCGCGCACTACGGGGCAGGGCGCCTGAAGGGGCGGCTCGAGAGCTTCGGCCGCCCGCTGTTGGCGCCGTTCCGGATTCGCCTGGCCCATCCGACCCAGCCGCGAAAGGACCGGGTGCTCAATGCGCGGCCGGACGCGCGCGGCGATGTCGACCTGCCCCTGCCGACGCTGGAGATGACGCACTGGCAGGTAGTGGTCGAGGACGAGGGCGGGCAGTGGCGCCTGGCGCGCGGCTGGCGTCCGGCGCAGCAGGAGGTGCTGGCGATCGCGGCCGACCGCTGATTCCGGCCGGGCGTAAAGACAAGCGCTACGGCAGCGTTCGCACAGGTCGCTAATGGGCGGTACACCGGCCGTTACATCGTCGGCCCGCGCGCCGTCCGTTCTTCCTTTTCGATCGCTTCCTGGCACGGCACGCACGTCCTTACCGTCGGCGTCGCCAGCAGCCGCTGCTCCGGAATCTTGCAGCCGCAGGACGCGCACATCCCGTAGCCGCCCGACGCCAGTCGTCCGATGGCCGCGTCGATCTCGTGCAACAAATTCGTTTCATGCTCGGCGAAACGCTCTTCGTCGTGGGCAATCGTTTCAGCCGTCGGCGCGTCGTCGTCCTGGACCAGGTGGGCGCGCGGCGAAATGGCGGGTGGATCCATGCCTTCGGGATCGAAACCGGTGCGGGCGCGCACGGTGGCGAGGGCGGCGGCGCGGCTTTCCTGCAGGCGCCTGGCGAGGTCGTCGCGGAGGGATGGCGAGATGGGCATGCAGTTTCCTGATGTCAAAGTAGATCTCGTTGGATGAGCACTCCGGAAATACTTTAGCCGTTTTCGGCGGATGCCCGCGCAAGTTTGGGTGCCCTGTAAAGATTGTCCGCCCCGGCTCTTCCGTGTTAGATTCGCGCCGGCACTTCGCCGACCGATCACTACAAGAGACACCATGCCGATTTCCTCCCAGCGCAGCCTGCGCGCCGCCGTCGCCTCCCTGTTCGCCCCGCTCGCCCTCGGGGTCGCCATGCTCCCGGATGCCGCACTCGCCGCACCGGTGGCCAAGGCCGCCGCCTTGCAATCGAATGCCGCCTTCGACGCCTGGGCCGAGCGCTTTGCCGACGACTGGGTGCGCATGAACCCGCAGCTGGCCAGCAGCACCCAGTACTTCAGCGGCGCCGAACAGGCCGCGCTCGACCGCCAGCTGACGCCCCAGACCCCGGCCCAGCGCAGGAAGATGGTGGCGCTCGCCAACACCGGCCTGGCGCGCCTGGACAAGTGGCTGGCCGGCCCGCTCGACGAAACCCGGAAGATCTCGGCCCTGGTCATGCGCTGGTCGCTTGCGAGCGTGGTCGCCAACGAGCCCTATGAAGACTTCAATTTCGTGTTCTCGCAGTTCGGCGGCCCGCAGGTCGGCCTGGTCAACTACATGACCCAGACCCACCCGATGCGCACCGCCGCGGATGTCGACAGCTGGCTGGCGCGCCTGGAGCAGGTCGGCACGCGCATGGACGAAGCACTGGCGCGCGCCCGCAGCGCGACCGAACGCAAGCGCATTCCGCCGCGCTTCATCCTCGAGCGCGCGCAGTTCCAGGTCGACACCTTCCTGAAACCGGCCGCGCCGCAGAACGTGCTGGTGGCCTCGCTGGAAAAGCGCAGCGCCGAATTGAAGGACATCTCGCCCGAGGCGCGCGCGGCCGCCATTGCCCGAGCCACGCGCATCGTCGACGACAAGATCCGCCCGGCCTACCTGCGCGTGCAGGGCTTCATGGCCGAACTGCATCCGAAGACGGGCGACGCCGCCGGCATCTCGCGCCTGCAGGACGGGCGCGAAGCCTATGCGCGTGCGATCGCCAACTTCACGAGCACGAGCCTTAGCGCCGAGCAGATCCACGCGATCGGCCTGCGCGAGGTGGCACGCCTTGAAGGCGAGATGGACAAGCACCTGCGCGCGCTCGGCTTCATCGAAGGCAGCATCGAGGCGCGCATGAAGGCGCTCGACGCGACCTTCCAGCCGAAAGGAGAAGGGGACCCGCGTCCGATGATCCTGGCCAAGTACAAGGAAATGGTAAAGGACGCCCAGGCGCGCAGCGCGCCGCTCTTCAATCTGAAGCCGCGCGCGCCGGTGGACGTGCTGCGCGAGCCGCCGCTGACCGAAGCCTCGGCCGCCGCCCACTACAGCCTGCCGGCGCCGGACGGCAGCCGTCCGGGCGTGTTCTGGGTGCCGCTGCGCGGGCCGACGTTCGACATGATCCGCATGCGCAGCCTGTCCTATCACGAAGCCGTGCCGGGCCACCACTTCCAGCTGGCGATCCAGCAGGAGCTGGCCGGCATCCCGAAATACCGCAGCCAGCGCATCTTCTCCGGCGGCAGCGCGCACGCGGAAGGCTGGGCGCTCTACACCGAGCGCCTGGCGGTGGAGCAGGGCTGGTACGAAGGCGATGTCCCGGGCCTGCTCGGGGCGCTCGGCTCGGAACTGTTCCGCGCGCGCCGGCTGGTGGTCGACACCGGCCTGCACACCAAGGGCTGGACGCGCCAGCAGGCGGTCGACTACGGCATCAACGTCGAGGAAGTCGACCGCTATGTCGTCTGGCCTGGCCAGGCCACGGCCTACATGATCGGCATGCTGCGCATCGTCGAATTGCGCGAGCAGGCGAAGGCGCAACTGGGGCCGAAGTTCTCGCTGGCGGGCTTCCACGACATGGTGCTGGGGGCGGGCTCGGTACCGCTGGACGTGCTGGGACAGCTGGTCGACGGCTGGGTTGCGAAGGAAAAGGCGAAATCCTGACGGCGCGGGCGCGCGGCGCGCCCTCGGCTTAAGGGTGCCGGCGCAGCCCGATCAGCGCATCGGGCTGCACTGCTCGGTGCCGGCGGCGATCGCCTTGAGTTTGGCGGGCTCGAGCAGTCTCACCTCGCGCCGGTCGACTTCGATCCAGCCCTGCTTCTTGAAACGCGAGAGCAGGCGGCTGACGCTTTCGATCGTCAGGCCAAGGTAATTGCCGATGTCCTCGCGCGACATGCGCAGCCCGAACGCGTTCGGGGAATAACCGCGCGCCGCGTAACGCACCGACAGGTTCACCAGGAAGACGGCGAAACGCTGCTCGGCACGCATGTTGCCGAGCAAAAGCATGACGTTTTGCTCGCGCGTGATTTCCTGGCTCATGATCCTGTGGAAATGGCGCAACAGCGCCGGCACCTGGCCAAACAGTTCCTCGAGGCGGGGAAAGGGAACCTCGCACACTTCGCTGTCTTCGAGCGCCACCGCGTCGCAATGGTGGCGGTCGCCGCTGATGGCGTCCATGCCCAGCAGTTCGCCGGCCATCTGGAAACCCGTGATCTGCTGCTCGCCCGCCGCGTTCACCTGGTAGGTCTTGAAGTGGCCGAGCCGTACCGCGTACAGGCTGCGGAACGGTTCGCCCATCGCGTACAGGCGCTCGTCGCGCCCGAGACGCCGGCGGCGGCCGATGATCTGGTCGAGCCGGTCGATGTCGGCATCGTCGAGCCCCATCGGCAGGCAGAGCTGGTGCATGCTGCAGGCGCCGCAGCTGGCCTTGATGGCGCCTAGACTGATCGGCACTGTGGCGGGAGGGTGGTGGCCTTGGCTCATGGCAGTTGGAATTGGAGCGCAGAAGGGGGGAGTCGGCGTGGAGCCCGAGATGAACCGATTATAGCCCTGTCCGCATGGCGGTCCCGGCTTTTCCGACGGTGCCCACTATTTGGGAAGACCTCGATGCGACATGCGCGTGTGCGCCGGACCTGGCATCGACCCAAAACCGGTGGGGGCCACCTTCCCGGCGCCGGCCCGATCCTGTGCCGCTTTCGATCGCACTGCTGCCAGGCTCGCTGGAGCAACATCGGCGTCGCCGGCCGCTTATTGACGCGTTGGCGCGGCATTTCTCGGTTATACTAACAGGGCGAACTGTATCCGGCTCCAGCGCGTGCCTCTTTGTCACGGTATGGGAAGCCGCCTCGCCCCCGAGCAACCAGGGCTTTGGCCTGGTCGGCACGTTGTCTATCCTGTCCATCATCCCGATGTACACGGTCCGATCCTGTTGGGTCTGCCGTGGCGCGATGAACGCGGACGCGGGAGATCACGCATGCGCACAGCAGGTGACGACGCATCCATGCGTTGCCTGGGTTGGCTGCCTGGGGAGCGATCGGGCGGGGTACCAACGCGCTACCTGGTTGCCAGCCTGGTCCGGATCGTCGTGCATGCAGCGGGCATGCACTGATACCCGGGGGTGAGCACGTGCACAAAAAAAGTTCAACTGTGCGCGCAATTTGGTAGGGGAAGCCTTACACTTTCGATGAAGATTTATTAACGGAGCGTCGCCAGTGCCCATGCAGTCTGCCTCACCGGCAATTTCACCTCCCGCGGCGCAAGACGCCGGCCGTGCGAACGTCTCCGGCACCGTCGCAGCCGCAGTGACCGTCACTGCGCCGCTAGGAGCCGAAGACCAGGCGCGCGCCGACCTCTATGCGCTCGCGGCGCGCCTGCTGCTGGCGGCGCCTGACGGCCAGTTGCTGGCCGGCCTGGCGAACGCCGACCCGATTCTCTCGACCGGCGCCGAACACGCGCTGGCAGATGCCTGGGAAAACCTGGTGCTTGCCTCCAGCGTGATGGATGCCGATGCGGTGGCCGAGGAATTCGACGCGCTGTTCATCAGCAGCGGCACGCCGACCCTGAATCCCTACGGCTCGCTCTACCTGTCCGGCTTCATGAACGACACGCCCCTGGCCGAGCTGCGCGCCGACCTGGCGCGCTTCGGCATCGGCCGTGTGCGCGGCGTGTTCGAGTCCGAAGACCACCTGGGCGCCCTGTGCGAGACGATGCGCGTGCTGATCGCGGGCGGCCCCGGCATCCGGCGCCAGCCCCTGGAAGCGCAAAAGGCATTTTTCGAGGCACGCATCGCGCCCTGGTATGCGCGCTGCCTGGCCGACATGAAAAATGCCGCGGGTGCGAATTTTTATAGGCTGATCGCCGCGTTCGTAAGCGCGCTGCTGGCGATCGAGGCCGAAGCCTTTGCTGTCGAAGATGGCTTCGATGGCTGATTTACGCGAAGGGACTGCGATGAGCACCGAAAACAAACAAGGCAAGGCGGAACCGATCCCGGACCCGTCGCGCCGCAATTTCCTGAGAGCGGCGCCGCTGGGCGCGCTGGCGGCGGTCGCCGCGGGGGCCGAAGCGAAACCGGAGATCGCGCCCGTCGAGGCGGCGAAACCCGATGTCAAGCGCGGCTACCACGAGACCGAACACATTCGTCGTTACTATAAAACCGCCGCCTACTGGTGAGCGTACCCGGAGACAAGTCATGTCGCTAGTAAAGAGTTCAAACAAGGAAGGCGAACCGCGGGGTCTCAAGCGGCGCAAGTTCCTGGTCGGCGCCGGCGTTGCTGCCGGCGCCGGCGCGCTCGCGCGCCAGTTGCCCCTGAATGTCATCGAGCCGGCCCAGGCCGCCGAGGCGGCGGCCGAGCCGGCCAAGGTGGAACTGAAACGCACCGTCTGCAGCCATTGCTCGGTCGGCTGCTCGGTCGACGCCATCGTCAGCAACGGCGTCTGGGTGCGCCAGGAAGCGGCCTTCGATTCGCCGATCAACATGGGCGCCCACTGCGCCAAGGGCGCCTCGGTGCGCGAGCACGGCTTCGGTGAACACCGCCTGCGCTATCCGATGAAGCTGGTGAACGGGAAGTATGTCCGCATTTCCTGGGACCAGGCGGTCAACGAGATCGGCGACAAGATGCTGCAGCTGCGCCAGCAATCCGGTCCCGACTCGGTGATGCTCATCGGCAGCTCGAAGCACAGCAACGAGCAAGCCTACCTGCTGCGCAAGTTCGCCGCCTTCTGGGGCTCGAACAACTGCGACCACCAGGCGCGCATCTGCCACTCGACGACGGTCGCGGGCGTGGCCCAGACCTACGGCTACGGGGCGATGACGAACTCGTTCAACGACCTGCACCATACCAAGGCCGTGATGTTCATCGGTTCCAACCCGGCCGAAGCGCACCCGATCTCGATGCTGCACTTCCTGCATGCCAAGGAACTGGGCGCGAAGATGATCGTCGTCGATCCGCGCTTCACCCGCACCGCGCGCTTCGCCCACCATTACGTGCGCGTGCGTCCGGGCACCGACATCCCCCTGGTTTGGGGCATGCTCTGGCACATCTTCAATAACGGCTGGGAAGACAAGGAATACATCGCCGCCCGAACCTACGGCATGGACGAGGTTCGCAAGGAAGTGGCGAAATGGACGCCGGACAAGGTGTCCGACATCACCGGCGTGCCGGAAGCCTCGGTACGCATGGCCGCCGAAATGCTGGCCAAGAACAAGCCGTCGTCCGTGGTCTGGTGCATGGGCATCACCCAGCACCACGTCGGCACCGCCAACGTGCGTGCGCTCGCGATCCTGCAACTGGCGCTGGGCAACATCGGCGTGCCTGGCGGCGGCGCCAACATCTACCGCGGCCACGACAACGTGCAGGGCGCCACCGACGTCGGTCCGAACGGCGATTCGCTGCCAGGCTACTACGGCCTGGCCGAAGGCGCCTGGAAGCATTTCGGCACCGTCTGGGGCGTCGACTACAACTGGATGCTGTCGCGCTTCGCCTCGAAAGAGCTGATGGAAAAGCCGGGCGTCACCGTGTCGCGCTGGTTCGACGCCGTCAACGAGCAGAACCAGTACGTCGACCAGCCGGCCAACCTGAAAGCCGTCTTCTACTGGGGGCACGCGCCGAACAGCCAGACCCGCCTGCCCGACATGAAGGCGGCGATGCAAAAGCTCGACATGCTGGTCGTGGTCGACCCGTATCCGAGCATGACGGCGGCCATGCATGGCCGCACCGACGGCGTCTACCTGCTGCCGGCCGCCTCGCAGTTCGAAACCTACGGTTCGTGCACCGCCTCGAACCGTTCGATCCAGTGGCGCGAACGGGTCATCGCACCGCTGTTCGAATGCAAGACCGACCACGAGATCATGTACTTGCTGGCCAAGAAGCTCGGCTTCCATAACGAGCTGTGCAAGAACATCAAGGTCGTCATGAACGAGCCGGTAATCGAAGACATCCTGCGCGAGATCAACCGCTCGTGCTGGACCATCGGCTACACCGGCTGCTCCCCGGAGCGCCTGAAGCTCCATATGGAGAACAAGCACACCTTCGATCCGACCACCATGCGCGCCGAGTCCGGCCCTTGCAAGGGCGACTACTACGGCTTGCCGTGGCCGTGCTGGGGCACGCCCGAGATGAAGCACCCAGGTACGCCGATCCTGTACGACATCAACAAGACGGTGGCCGAGGGCGGCCTGCCGTTCCGCGCCAACTGGGGCGTCGAGTACAACGGCCAGACCCTGCTGGCGGCCGACGGCTCGACCAACAAGGGCTCGGAACTCGATACCGGCTACCCGGAATTCGACCACGTCTTCCTGAAAAAACTGGGCTGGTGGGCCGAGCTCACGCCCCAGGAACAGGCGATGGCCGAGGGCAAGAACTGGAAGACGGACCTTTCGGGCGGCATCATCCGCGTCGTCATCGCCCACGGCTGCGCGCCGTTCGGCAATGCGCGCGCGCGCTGCAATGTCTGGAACTTCCCCGACCCGGTGCCGACCCACCGCGAGCCGCTGCTCTCGCCGCGGCGCGACCTGGTCGCCAAGTACCCGACCTACGACGACAAGGCCAATTTCCTGCGCCTGCCGACGCTGTACAAGTCGGTGCAGGAACTCGACTTCTCGAAGGACTTCCCGATGATCATGACCTCGGGGCGCCTGGTCGAGTACGAGGGCGGCGGCGAGGAAACCCGCTCCAACCCATGGCTGGCCGAGCTGCAGCAGAACATGTTCGTCGAAGTCAATCCGCAGGACGCGGTCCAGTCGAATATCGGGGTGGGCGACTACGTCTGGATCGAGACCCCGACCGGGGCGCGCATGAAGATGATGGCGATGGTGACCGAACGCGTGCCGGTAGGCATGGTGTGGGCACCGTTCCACTTCGGCGGCTGGTGGATGGGCGAGGATCTCGAGCGCCACTATCCCGAAGATGGCGCCCCGACCGTACGCGGCGAAGCGATCAATACCGGCTGGACTTATGGTTACGACGCCGTCACGATGATGCAGGAAACCAAGGTATCGCTGTGCCGCATCGTGCGTGCCTGACGGACCTGAACAGGAGACAATCATGTCCGCAAGGATGAAATTTATCTGCGATACCGAGCGTTGCATCGACTGCAATGGCTGCGTTACCGCATGCAAGAACGAACACGAGACGCCGTGGGGCGTGAACCGGCGCCGCGTCGTCACCATCAACGACGGCGTGCCGGGCGAGCGCTCGGTGTCGGTCGCCTGCATGCATTGCACCGACGCGCCCTGCCTGGCCGTGTGCCCGGTCAACTGCATCTATCACACCGAAGACGGCATTGTCCTGCACAGCAAGGACCAGTGCATCGGCTGCGGCTACTGTTCCTACGCCTGCCCGTTCGGCGCACCGCAGTTCCCGGAAACGGGCCTGTTCAACCACCGCGGCAAGATGGACAAGTGCACCTTCTGCGCGGGCGGTCCGGAACCGGATACCTCGGACGCCGAATTCAAGAAATACGGCCGTAACCGTATCGCCGAAGGCAAGCTGCCGGCCTGCGCCGAAATGTGCGGCACCAAGGCACTGCTGGGCGGCGAGGCCAACCTGATCGCCGACATCTACCGCCAGCGCGTGGAAACGCGCGGCTACGGTCCCGAGTTGTGGGGCTGGAAGATCGCCTACGGTCCCAACAAGCGCGGCGGTCCGCGCAAGGCCCTGGGCAACCTGCCGCGCGAAAACCAGAAACTCGGCGACAGCCAGAACATTCCTGGAAAGCTACCGACATGAAATCACTTTTCCGTATCGCGGCACTGCCGCTGGCGCTGGCCGTGACCTTGTCCCTCAGCGGCTGCCTCGAAGCCGAGCAGCATCCGGGCTGGATCAAGGGCGAGTACGCGGGCAAGGAAGACCCGCGCCACTACCAGACCCTTTTCCATAACGACAAGCTCTCCTGGCATGCCGCGATCACCAATCGCGCCAACCAGCAGAACGAGTACAACCGCGCCAATCCCTAGGAGCCTGCCATGTCGATGCGAGCGAATTTGATGGCCTTGCGCGTCCTCCTGGGCCTGCTGTGCGCGCTGGTGCTGGCCCCGGGCTGGGCCGCGGTGCCGAACAAGGATGCCAAGCCCGCCTATGCGGAAGAGCAGACCATGCTGCAGATCGAGGGCGACTCGAACGTGCGCGAACCGGGGCTGGGTTCGGCGGCGTCGGGCCGGGTCCACATGGACCGCCACTTCCTCGGCCAGTACGGCAGCACCGAGGCGAACGTCATCGTCCAGCGCGGCGGCAATACCTGGCGCATCCTGCGCAACGGTCCGCTGGCGCTGATCACCGGCACGGTCCTGCTGGCCGTGCCGTTCCTGATCTTCGTGTTCTACCGTGCGTTCCGGCCGCCACCGCTGCCGCTGTCGGGCCGCCGCATGCACCGTTTCAACAGCTGGGAGCGCGGCGTGCACTGGGCCACCGCGTATTCCTTCATCGCGCTGGCGATCACCGGCATCATCATCATGTTCGGCAAGAACATCATGCTGCCGTGGATGGGCCATACCCTGTTTTCCTGGGTGGCGATCATCTCGAAATACGTGCACAACGTCGTCGGTCCGCTGTTCGTCCTGTGTTCGATCCTGATGTTCTTCACCTTCCTGCGCCGTAACTTCTTCAAGCGCGTCGACTGGAACTGGGTCAAGCAGGGCGGCGGTCTGACCTCGCACAAGCACGTCCCGGCCGGCTTCTTCAATGCCGGCGAGAAGACCTGGTTCTGGTTCGGCGTCGTGATGCTGGGTCTGGTCATGTCGGTTACCGGCCTGATCCTCGACTTCGCCAACTTCGGCCAGACCCGCTACGTGATGCAGGTCTCGAACATCCTGCACGTCGCCGGCGCCACCCTGTACATGGCGGGGGCCATGGGCCACATCTATATCGGTACGATCGGCTCGCCCGGCTCCTATGAGTCGATGCGCCAGGGCAGCGTCGACGAAAACTGGGCCAAGGCGCACCATGCGCTGTGGTACGAGGAAGTGAAATCGGGCGCCGTGCCGGAAGGCGCGCGTCCAGGATCGGCGCCGCCAGTGGCTCCGCGTCCGGGTCCCGCACACTGAGGTCATCGATGAAAGCATCCACACTCGCACTTGGCGTCATTGCCGCCTGTATCGGACTGGCCGGCTGCGACCGCGGCCAGTCCGATCCGAAAGACGGCGTGATCCAGACCAAATTTCCGGGACAGGTCACGGCCGGCGGCATGACCGGCGGCCAGATCATGGCGCGCAGCAGCAAGCCGGAAACGAACGCGGCCTATTCCGGCGGCACGCCGGGCCTGGCCGGCGGCTCCGGCGGGAACACCGCCGGCGCCGCCATGGGCGGCACGGTCGCCGAGACTGGCCAGGGACCGTCGACAGGCGTGACGGCGCCGGCCAGCGGCGCCCAGCCGGGCAACAAGCCGCCGGCAGACTACGGCACCAAGCCGGCCGACGCGCCGCAAGCCGGCGTGACCCCGGTCGGCGCCGGTGTCGCAACCCACCAGGGCAAGGAGCCGGCAGCCGCGCCCGGTACGCTGACGGGAGATAAGAAATGACGCCTACCCAATTCTTCAGGCACGCAGTCCTCGCCGCCGCCTGCGCCGGCAGCAGCCTGGCCTGGGCCGCGCTCCCCGCGGCCACGCCGGCCCAGCAACAGGCGGCCGCCGCCAAGAAGGCGGCCGCCGATGCGCAGGCGGCCAAGGCCAAGGAACAACTGGCGGCATCGATGGATGCGCTCAGCACGCGCTGGCGTTCCCAGGCCGGTACCAAGGGCTGGACCGTCCATCCGCCGGTGACGATCGCCGCCGCGCCCGGCGCGGCCGGCGTGCCGGCGCCGGGCGCCGCCGCCACCCAGGCGCCGCCGGGCACGCCCTTGAGCGGCGCCGTCCCGGCCGCGGTCCAGGTCACGGGCGTGGCCATCACCGGTACGCCGATGCCGGGCGTCGCGCCGAGCACGACGGGCGTATCGGCCAATACCCTGACCGGCACGCCGGCCGGGAATGCGGCCGCCTCGCCGGGCGGCGGCGCCGCGCCGCGCAGCCCGCAGGCGCTGCAATCGGCCAATGTCCCGATCAAGAGCGAAAAGCTGGGCACCGCCTCGCCGAGCGCCGACGTCAAGAAGACGCCGACCGGCTCCATGCCCGCCGGTGCCTCGCCGTCGGTCGATCGCGGCAACGCGAAAGAGGTCAAGCAGCCATGAAAATGGCAAGCATGCCGATCGCGGTGATCATGCAGCGCCGCACGCTGCAGCATCGCTGGGCCGACGAGGCCTGGTCCGCCGTCGGCGTCGTGCCCGATCGTGGCAACCTGCCGCGCCTGCAAGTTCTGGGCGAAAGCCCGGAACGCGACTATTATCTCGTTTCCGGCCTCGAACTCGAGCTCTACACGGACGAGAACGAAGGCTATTACGAAAACGTGCTGGCGCCCGAATCGAAGGTGTTCGTGCTCTGGCGCATGGAAGACGGCCGCGCCATCCCGGCGCGCGCCTCGGTCAGCTATGTCGAGGGGACGCGCATGTTCGATTCGGGCGAATCGGCAGACGGCGTGACCATGCCGGCCGAGATCTATACCTGGGTAGCCGACTACCTGCGCCAGCACTACACGCCCAAGCCGCGCCGCGGCCGCCAGCACGGCTAGGAAAAGCGATGCCCGAAGAAGGATTCCTGCGCCGCTGGGCGCGCGTGAAGTCAAGCGGCGCCGAGGCCGTGGCCGAAGCGCCGCCCGCCGCGGCGCCGCCCGCACCCGTGACCGGTTCCGTTCCCGTGCCCGCGCCGGCGCCGCAGGGCGCCGGGCAGGGCGCGCCGGTTGCGCCGCCCACCCTGGCCGAAGCGGCGCAGCTCACGCCCGCCTCCGATTTTTCCAATTTCGTCGGCCTGGGCGTCGACAAGGACGTGCGGCGCCTGGCGCTGAAGAAGCTGTTTGCCGATCCCCACTTCAACGTGATGGACCGGCTCGACATGTACATGGACGACTACAACAAGCCCGACCCGGTCTCGGCCGCCATGCTTGCCGGGCTGGAGCATGCGCGCGGCGTGCTGCGCCGTCCGGAAGAAGTCCAGGCCGAACTGGCGCGCCTGGCCGCGCTCGATCCGCCCGAACACGCCGCCGGCGTGGTCAGGCCCGTGCCGGCCACGCTGCCGGCGGACGACGTGGCCGCGCCTGGCGCCGCCGCCGAAGCGGCCGGTGGGCAAGAAGACGTCCTGGACGCGCAGGAAGCGGACGGCGTCGCCGGGACCGATCCCGGCGCCGGCACGCCGCCGGGCGCGGGGCCGGCCATCGCGCCACCCGAACCTGCCGCCGACGTTATAATGCCTGTTTCCGTGCCCGTGCCGGCTGCCGTCGACGCCGGCGAAGAGGCCGTTACGCCGACGACCGTCGCGCGCACGCACAGTGGTGAAGCCCGCCCCTGAGCGTCCCGCCCCCGGGCCGGTGTCGACCCGTATCCATCCCAAGCGCTTCATTCCAAGGTAAAGCATGAACATCCGATTTCTGGAAGGGCAGGCCGGCGATCCGTTGCAGGAACGCCGCAACGCCCTTGCCAAGACCGCCGCCATCCTCGCGGCCGATGCCGTCGTTCCCTTCGAGCAGGGCGTGGCCGTGAGCTACCGCTCGGCCGGCCGTACCCTCGTCGTCGGCAGTTCGCTCCAGGCCCTGGCCTGGGCCGACCACCTGTCGCAAGGCTTGCCGGTAACGCTGCTGCTGCTCGACAACGTCGATGTCGGCGAGCGCAGCTATCCCGTATTCGTCGCGCGCACGGTCGCCGTCGCCGGCTGGCTCGGCGCCTTCGAAGCGCGCTGGCAGGCGCCCGGCCAGGCGGTCGAGCAGGGCAAGTTCGACCTCGTGCTCGATCTGTGCCCGAGCCCCCTGATCACCACCCACCAGAACCCGCACGGCTATTACGCCCCGGGCATGGACGAGTCGGCGCGGCGCGCCGCCGCCGCCGAGATGATGGAAATGATCGGCGACTTTGAAAAGCCGAAATATTTCGCCTACAAGGAACGCCTGTGCGCCCATAGCCGCAACCAGCTCAAGGGCTGCACGGCCTGCATCGACATCTGCTCGGCCAAGGCCATCGTCAGCGACGGCGACCGCGTCAAGGTCAATCCCTACCTGTGCGCCGGTTGCGGCGCCTGCAGCACGGTCTGCCCCTCGGGCGCGATGAACTACGCCTACCCGTCGGCCAGCCATACCGGCAGCCGCATCAAGGCGGCGCTGCGCGCCTATGCCGAAGCCGGCGGCCAGGAACCGGTGCTGCTGCTGCATGGCGCGGCCGGAGCGCCGCTGCTCGAGGCCGCGGCTGCCGAGGTGCCGGGCCGCGTGATCCCGCTGGCCCTGCACCACACCGCCTCGACCGGGATCGAAGTCTGGCTGGCGGCGCTGTGCTACGGCGCGGCCGGCATCACGGTCTTGATGACCCAGGACGAAGCGCCGCAGTATGCCGCGGCGCTGGAGACGCAGATGCGCGTCGCCCAGACCGTGCTCGACGGGCTCGACTACGCCGGGCCGCATTTCCAGCTGCTGCGCGTCGCGAACGCGCATGAACTGGCCGTCGCCCTCGCGCAGGCGCCGCGCGGCGAGTGCCCGG
This sequence comes from Massilia jejuensis, assembly GCF_042656795.1. Taxonomy (NCBI): domain Bacteria; kingdom Pseudomonadati; phylum Pseudomonadota; class Betaproteobacteria; order Burkholderiales; family Oxalobacteraceae; genus Massilia; species Massilia jejuensis. The sequence continues at coordinate 29,134 of NZ_JBHSMS010000039.1, forward strand.
CGCAGGCGGCCACCTTCAACCTGGCCGAGGACAAGCGCAACACGCTCGACTACGTGCTCGAGCACCTGTTCCGTCATGCGCGCGTGCAGCCCGACGCGGTGCCGCTGCCAGTGGGCGCGCCGTTCGGGGCGATCGCGGTCAACAAGCAGACATGCAGCCTGTGCATGGCCTGCGTCGGCGTTTGCCCGACTTCGGCGGTGATGGACACGCCGAACGCGCCCCAGCTGCGCTTCGTCGAACAGAATTGCGTGCAATGCGGCCTGTGCGCCAATACTTGCCCGGAAAACGCCATCACCCTGGTGCCGCGCATGGCCTTCGGCGACACGCGCAAGCAAACCGTGGTATTGAACGAATCGCAACCCTTCCACTGCATCCGCTGCAGCAAGCCCTTCGGGACGCTGCACATGATCGAGAACATGCTGGCGCGCCTGTCGCAGCACAGCGCCTTTGCCGGCAATCTCGAACGCCTCAAGATGTGCGGCGACTGCCGCGTGATCGACATGATGCAGCCCGAGGGCGAGCTGTCGGTGCCGCTGCGCCGACCGCGCTGATATCGCCTGCGCCGGCCGTCCCAAGGGGGGGCGGCCGGACGCGCACGCAGGGCTGCCGCGCGCCGCCAAGCCGTGGCACAATGTGCTTAAACAGACAACAAAAAGCACAAGCGGGTTGTTGCCGGAGCACGGCCACGGCCCTTTGCCACAGCGCACAGGAGACACCATGACCCCTTACCAGCGTTTCGTCCAGGCACGCGACTTCCTGCAACAGCAGCGCCTCGATTACGACACCGCCTACCGCGGCTACCAGGCCCCGAAGCTCGACACCTTCAACTGGGCGCTCGACTTCTTCGACCAGGAAGCGAAGGACAACCACGCGCCCGCCCTGTGGGTGGTCGATGAGGACGGCCGCGAGCAAAAGATCTCGTTCGCCGACATGGCGGCGCGCTCGCACCAGGTCGCGCAATACCTGCAGCAGTGCGGGGTCGAACGCGGCGACCGCGTACTGCTGATGCTGCCGAACCGGGTCGAACTCTGGGAAGTGATGCTTGCCGGGATCAAGCTCGGCGCCGTGCTGGTGCCCACGACCATGCTGGTCTCCACCGCCGACCTGCAAGACCGCATGGAGCGCGGCCGGGTGAGCCATGTGATCGTGCAGGTGTCGGACGCGCACAAGTTCGAAGGCGTTACCGGCAATTTCACCCGCATCGCCGTCGGCGGCAAGCTCGAAGGCTGGCACGACTTCGACGATTGCCGGCGCGTGCTGAGCGTCTTCACGCCGAAAGGCGAGACCCGCGCGGCCGATCCCTTACTGCTCTACTTCACCTCCGGCACGACGGCCCAGCCGAAACTGGTGCTGCACAGCCACCAGAGCTATCCGGTCGGACACCTGTCGACGATGTACTGGATCGGCCTGCAAAAGGGCGACGTCCACTGGAACATCAGTTCGCCGGGCTGGGCCAAGCACGCCTGGAGCTGCTTCTTCGCGCCCTGGAATGCCGGCGCGACCGTGTTCGTCCATAACTACGAACGCTTCAACGCGAAAGCCGCCCTGGACACCGTGCAGCGCTGCGGCGTGACCTCGCTGTGCGCGCCGCCCACCGTCTGGCGCATGCTGATCAAGGAAGACTTGCGCCAATGGCAGCCGCCGCTGCGTGAGCTGGTCGGGGCGGGCGAGCCGCTCAACCCGGAAGTGATCGACCAGGTCGAGCGCGCCTGGGGCATCCGCATCCGCGACGGTTTCGGCCAGTCCGAGACCACCGCCCAGATCGGCAACCCGCCGGGCCAGCTGGTCAAGCCGGGCTCGATGGGGCGGCCGCTGCCGGGCTACGGCATCGCGCTGCTCGACAGCGACGACCAGCCGGCGCAGGAGGGCGAGATCGCGGTCAGGCTCGACCCGGCGCCGACCGGCCTGATGCTGGGCTACGAGGGCGACGAGGAAAAAACGGCGGACGCGATGCGCGCCGGTTTCTACCACACCGGCGACACGGCCCGGGTCGACGGGGACGGCTATTACTTCTATGTCGGCCGCAACGACGACCTCTTCAAGTCGTCCGACTACCGTATCAGCCCCTTCGAGCTGGAAAGCGTGCTGATCGAGCACGAGATGGTGCTCGAGGCGGCCATCGTGCCGAGTCCGGACCCGCTGCGCCTGTCGGTGCCGAAAGCGTTCATCACGCTGCGCCAGGGTGCCGCGCCGAGCCGCGAGCTGGCGCGCGAGCTGTTCGCCTTCGCCGGTGAACGGCTGGCGCCGTACAAGCGGATTCGCCTGATCGAATTTCGCGAGCTGCCGAAAACCATCTCCGGGAAGATTCGCCGGGTTGAACTGCGCAAGCAGGAAGCGATGCGCGATACGGTGCCGGCGACGGGTGTCGAGTTCCGCGAAGAGGATCTCGGATAAGCTAAGCTAAGCAGGAGCGCGATCGGCCGGGAAAGACGATGGCGGCCGTGGCCCGTGCGGCGCGGCAAGGCGAGTGCGGCACGCGCGAGAAAAACCTATCATAATGGTAACGAGCTGCGCACCCCGCGTCATTCGCCAACCTGAAACGTTCATGCCCACCAAACCCTCCGCCAAGGCCGATCCGGCCTTCGAAGTCAAGCAGTCCCCTGTCCACGGCAACGGCGTCTTCGCCCGCCGCTTCATCGACGCCGGCGAGCGCATCATCGAATACCGCGGCGAGCGCATCAGCTGGGACGATGCGACCGAGCGCGCCGAAGCACGCGGCGGCCCGATCAACCACACCTTCTACTTCAGCCTGCACGACGGCCGCGTCATCGACGGCGGCAAGCGCGGCAACGAGGCGCGCTGGATCAACCACGCCTGTTCGCCCAATTGCGAAGCCTTCGAGGAAGACGGCCGCGTCTACATCCACGCGATCCACCCGATCGAGCCGGGGCAGGAGCTGAACTACAACTACGCGCTGATCTACGACGAGCGCCACACGCCGGCGCTGAAGCAGCTGTTCGCCTGCCGCTGCGGTACGCCCGGCTGCACCGGCACCATGCTGGCCCCGAAAAAACGTCCGAAGAAAAAAGCGTGATCATGCCATGAAGCCCATCGTCCGCAGCCTGCTGGAAACCGACCTGTACAAATTCACGATGTGGCAGGCGCTGCTGCACCGGCATCCGAACGCGCATGGCGAGTACGAATTCTTGTGCCGTAACCAGCCGGACTATCCCCTGGCCGCGCTGAAGGAAGAGGTCGAGCGCGAACTCGACCTGCTGTGCGCAATGCTGTTTACCGACGAAGAGATCGCCTACCTGCGCGGCCTGCGCTTCATCAAGAGCGACTTCGCCGACTTCCTCACCGTGTTCCGCTTCCAGCGCAAGTTCATCACCGTCGAGGCCGACGGGCCGCACCTGCGCATCCGCGCCTGCGGCCCGGTCGTGCACGTGATGGGCTTCGAGATCTATGTGCTCTACATCGTCAACGAACTGTATTTCCGCCGCTTCGACCAGGCGGCCGCGCTCGGGGAAGCGCGCACGCGCCTGGCCGAGAAGATCGAACAGTTGCGCGCGTTCGACCGCGAACCCAAGCGCGCCAATCCCTTCGAATTCTTCGACTTCGGCGTGCGCCGCCGTTTTTCAGGCGAGTGGCAGGACGAAGTCGTCTCGACGCTGGCGCGCGAGCTGCCGCAATTCTTCAAGGGCACCTCGAACGTGCACCTGGCGCGCAAGTACAAGCTGGTGCCGATCGGGACCATGGCCCACGAATACCTGCAGGCCTTCCAGTCCTTTCCGGTGCGCCTGCGCGATTTCCAGAAGGCGGCGCTGGAAGACTGGGTGCAGGAATACCGGGGCGACCTGGGTACCGCGCTGACCGACGTGGTCGGGATGGATGCCTTCCTGGCCGATTTCGACCTGTATTTCGCCAAGCTCTTCGACGGCTTGCGCCACGATTCGGGCGACCCGGTCGAGTGGGGCGAAAAGGCCATGGCGCATTACGCCAGGCTGCGCATCGATGCGCGCACCAAGCGTCTCGTATTTTCCGACGCGCTGACCGTGCCGAAAGCGCTGGCCCTGTACCGCCACTTCGCCGACCGCACCATGACCGGCTTCGGCATCGGCACCCAGCTCACCAACGACACGCCCTACAAGGCGCTCAACATCGTCATGAAGCTGGTGCGCTGCAATGGCCAGCCGGTGGCCAAGCTGTCGGATTCGCCGGGCAAGTCGATGTGTACCGACGAGACCTTCCTGGCTTACCTGCGCCAGGTGTTCAATCATCCGGAAGCCTAGACGGCAGGCCGGGCCGTCCCCTTGCGGCCCTTGCCGGCGGCGGCCTCGGCTTCTTTCGCCAGCCGCTGCTGCAGCATCGCGAGCACGGCCGCTTCCTCGGGCTGGAGCGCGTGCAGGTCTTCGATCAGCTCCTGTTCGGTGCGTTCGCGCATGGCCTCGATGACCGCGCCTTCCATGTAGGCGTCGAGCACGGCCGGGTGGACGTAGCACTTGCGGCAGACCGAGGGCGTATTGCCGAGCTTTTGCGCGACCGCCTCGATGGCGCGCACGACATTCTTCTTGGCCTGCGTTTCGGAATCGAACTTCTCGAATTCCTGCAGCGCCAGCGCCGCCAGCACAGTGCCCGACCAGGTGCGGAAATCCTTGGCCGTGTAGTCTTCGCCGGTGATCGCGCGCAGGTAGTCGTTCACGTCGGACGAGTCGATGCTGTGCGTCTCGCCGTCCTCGCCGACATACTGGAACAGTTCCTGGCCGGGCAGGTCGCGCGTGCGGCGGATGATGCGCGCCAGGCGCCGGTCCTGCACATGGATCTTGTGGAATACGCCGCTTTTGCCCCGGAACCTGAACTCGACGTCGCTGCCGTCGACTTTCACGTGGCGGTTGCGCAGCGTCGTCAGGCCGAAGGATTTGTTGGTGCGCGCGTATTCCTCGTTCCCGACCCGCATCATGGTCGCCTCCAGCAGGTAGACGATCGTGGCCAGCATCTTCTCGCGCGGCAGGCCGGGCAGTGCCAAGGCCTTGCCGACCTCGCGCCGGATCTCCGGCAGCGCCTTGCCGAAGTTGATCATGCGCTCGTACTTCACCTCGTCGCGCACGGTGCGCCACTTCGCGTGGTAGCGGTACTGCTTGCGCCCGCGCGCGTCGCGCCCGGTGGCCTGCAGGTGGCCGTTGGCCTGGGGGCAGATCCAGACATCCGTCCATGCCGGCGGAATGACAAGGGCCTTGATGCGCTTCAGGGTCGCCTCGTCCTCGATCTTGTCGCCCTTGGCGGAGTAGTAGGCAAACCCGTCGCCGGCCGGTTCGCGCCGGATGCCGGGCCTGTCGCCGGTGACATAGCGCAGGCCGGCCGCCCTCGCGGCGGTGGGTGGATCGCTGAGCGGTGCCGGGTCTTCCGGCGGGCGGTCGTCAAGGGTCATGGCGGCAGTCGAATGGAGAAGGCTGACGCGATCTTACGCTTCCCGGGTAAGCGTACCGTGCGGGAGTTAACGCTCGGGCGGCCCCGCGCCTAGCGGTAGCGGGCTTCCACCAGGTCGATCTCGTGCAGCAGTTTGCGCGCCGTTTCATCCGACAGCGTGGATGCATGGACCATTGCCAGGATCGCCGTGCGCTCGGCCTGCAGCGCGGCCAGCCGGTACTCGCGCTCGGCCTGCTCGGCCACGCGCAGGCGCGCAGGGTCGTACAGGCCGCCGCCGCCGAGTCGGTGTTCGTAGATGCCGCGCACGTGGTCGGCGGCGCTGGCGTGGACGTCGACGTCGTGTTCCTGGCCGAGACGGCCGTGCGCCGCCTTTTCGATGGCGGCGATGGCGGCCAGTGCGGCGTCGTGGCGCGCGCCGTCCTCCTCGGCTTCCTCGCTCGATTCTTCCGGCACTTCCAGGCCACGCAGCACGCGCGGCAGGCCGATGCTGGCCACCACCAGGGAAACGATGATGACGGCGCTGGCGTAGAAGATCGCGAGATCGCGTCCGGGGAAGGGCGCGCCGCCCGGCAAGGCCAGCGGCAGCGTCAGCACGCCGGCCATCGTGATCGCGCCGCGCACGCCGGCGAGCGAAGTGGCGACGACGAGCCGGAAGTTCGGCGTGTACACGTGCCGGCCGTGGCGGCGCGCTTTCAGGATGGTCAGGCGCAGCGAGACCCAGACCCACACCAGGCGCAGCAGGATCAGGGCCAGGCTGATCGCGAGCGCCGTGCCGGCCAGGGTCCACGGCGTCATGCGCACGTCGATCCTGGCGTCGTTCAGCGCGCGTTCGACGATTCCGGGCAACTGCTCGCCCAGCAGCACGAACATCACGCCGTTGAGCGCGAATTGCACCGTGTCCCAGACCACGGCGCGGCGCACGCGGGTGGTCGCCAGCGCGCGGCCCGTCAACTCGACATAGCTCATCGTGACGCCCGCCGCGACCGCGGCCAGGATGCCCGACGCGTTCATGTGTTCGGCCGCGAGGTAGGCGCCGAACGGGATCAGGAGATTGACGAGGATCGGCGAGCCGGGCTCCTCGCCCAAACGCTGGCCGGCCACGCGCTGGATGAAGGCGACCGAGGCGGTGATGGCCACTCCGCAGGCGATGCCGCCCAGCGCCAGCCACAGGAACGTCAACGCGGCGTCGGCGAGCGAGAAGACGCCGGTCATCGCGGCGGCCACGGCGAAGCGGAAGCAGACCAGCCCGGTGGCGTCGTTCAGGAGCGACTCGCCTTCGAGGATGTGCATCAGGCGGCGCGGAATCGGCACGCGCGCGGCGATCGAGGAGACCGCCACCGGATCGGTCGGCGCGACGATCGCGGCCAGCGCAAAGGCGACCGGCAGCGGCATGGTCGGCACCAGCCAGTGAATGAGGAAGCCGGCCCCGAGCACCGTGAAGACGACCAGGCCGAGCGCGAGTTCGAGGATGATGCCCTTGTCGCGGAACAGGCCGACCTTGGGGATGCGCCAGCCGTCGAGAAAGAGCAGCGGCGGCAGGAACAGCAGGAAGAAGATCTCGGGATCGAGCGTGACGCCGTGGCCGAACACGCCGGCGATCGTCGCGCCGAGCGCGATCTGCACCAGCGGCAGCGGCACCGCGCACGGCAGCATGCGCACCAGGTAACCGCTGCCGATCACCGCCAGCAGCATGGCAAGTACGACGCCTACCGTTTCCATTCCCGCTCCCTCATGTCGATCCGGCATGATACGGGAATGCCGCGCGGCGCGTCGGATGGCGGCGTCGCGGCCGCTGGCGCTTGTCCGCGCACTAGCGCGGATGCTTCTCCGCCGCCGCACCCGCCAGCAGATCCGACAGCTCCACCGTATTGACCGGCTTGACCATGTAATGGTCGAAGCCGGCCGCCTTGGCGGCGTCGCGGTCCTGCTGGCGCCCGTAGCCGGTCATCGCGATCAGGGTGGCGCCGGTCGCTTGCGGCAGGCGGCGCAGGCGGCGCGCCAGTTCGTTGCCGTCGAAGTCGGGCAGGCCGATGTCGAGCAGGCAGACGTCGGGATGGAAGACGCGCGCCAGGTCGACCGCGTCGGCCGCGCAGTAGGCGATTTCGACCTGGTGCCCGCCGGCGGCGAGGAACAGCTGCAGCGTGTGGGCGGCGTCGAGGTTGTCGTCCACCAGCAATACCTTCAGGGGTTTGACAGGCTGCGCCTGGCCGGCGCTCCGGACCGCCGGCACCAGCACTTCCTGGGTATGGCGCGGCAGGCGCACGGTGAAGGTGCTTCCCTGGCCGAGGCCGCCGCTCGCTGCGCGCACCGTGCCGCCGTGCAGCTCGACCAGGCTCTTCGCCAGCGCCAGTCCCAGCCCCAGGCCGCCCTGCGAACGGTCCGGGGTGCGCTCGGCCTGGGTGAACAGGTCGAACACGCGGGTCACCAGTTGCGGCTCCATGCCGATGCCGTCGTCGCTCACGGTGAGCACGTATTCCGGGCCGTCCTCGGCCAGGGCGAGCGCGATGCGTCCGCCCTCGGGCGTGTATTTGTTGGCGTTGTTGAGCAGGTTGGCCACCACCTGGACCAGGCGCTTGTGGTCGCCCTTGACGGTGGCCGCATTCGGCGGCATGTCGAGTACCACGCTATGGCGGCGCGTGGCGATCAGGGGCCGGATCTGTTCGGCCGCGTCGTCGATCACCTTGCGCAGGTCGAGCACCTGGGTCGAGATCGAAACCAGGCCGCGCGTGACGCGCGAGACGTCGAGCAGGTCGTCCACCAGGCCGGTCATGTGCTCGACCTGGCGCGCGATGATGGCGCAGGTCTGGGTGATCTGCGCGTTGTCGGAGTGGAGCAGCTTGAGCAGGTGCGCGCCGGTGCTGATCGGCGCCAGCGGGTTGCGCAGTTCGTGCGCCAGCATCGCCAGGAATTCGTCCTTGCGCTGGTCGGCCGCGCGCAATTCGCGTTCGGCCAGGCCGCGCGCCGCCTCCTTCTTCTGCAACGTGGCAGCCATTTCGTCGAGGGCTTCGGCCAGCTGGCCGATCTCCTCGCGCTCGTAGCCGATGCCCGAGCGCGCATCGAGGTCGCCAGCGGCGATGCGGCGCGCGGTGTCCTTGAGCTTGCGCACGCGCTGCACGATCAGCACATCGCCGGCCAGCCAGGACGCCAGCAGGGCCAGCATCGTGGTCGCGGCCAGGCCGATCAGGGACATGAGCTGGGCGCGGCGCGCGCCCGCCGTGACCGTCTCGACGGGGATGCCGATCGTGACCGTGTAATCGGACAGCGAAGGCGTGCCCACGCGCGCGAAGGTATGCAGGCGCTCGATGTCGCCCTCGTCGCGCAGCACGACCGCACGCCTGCCGGCGCCCCGCATCGCCTCGCGCATCGCGGTCGAGACCTTGATGCCGAACCAGCGTTCGGGATCGGGACGGCGCGAAATGATCGTGCCGTTGGCGTCGGTCGTCACCATCACCGAGCCGGGCGGCAGGTTGATGTCGGCGACGAAGGTGTCCAGGTCCGCCAGGTCCATCGCCGCGAACACGACGGCGACGACCTTGCCGCCGCGGTCCATCACCGGATAAGTGAGGTTGATGGTGTGGCGGCGGATGACGCGGCCGAACACGTAGTCGCCGGCGATGAAGCGGCGCTCGAGGATGGCGCGCTTGAAGTGGGCGCGGTCGCTCAGGTTGACCGGATGGAGCATCGGCACCGCGCTGCAGGTGACGTCGCCGTTGAGCTGGATCAGGCCGAAATTGACATAGCCTTCGTTGCGGTCCAGGACGTCCGCCAGCAGCGCATTGCAACGCGGCGTTTCGCCCAGCAGGTCGGGCACGCTGGCCAGGTCGACCAGGATCTGGCGCGCGCGTTCGACCGATTGCGCCTCGTTGGCGGCGGCCATGTTGGTCAGGCGCCGCAGGTTTTCCTCGGATTCTTCGATGGCCTGTTCGCGCTCGCGGATGCCGCCCAGGATCGTCATGATGGCCAGCGGCAGGATCGCCAGCGCGACCAGCAGCATCAGGCGGCTGCGCAGGCTGCTCAGCCTGAAAAATGGCGTGCCCGCTTTCATCGCTGCGCCGCGGCGGGTGGCGGGACCTGCGCGCTCGCGCCGGGGAAATGCAGGTTGTCCATGCCCCGCTTGCGCACGGCTTGCACACGGCCATGCATGGCTGTCGGGGCAACAGGGTAGGAGGCGGCGATCCGGCGTAAGTTATTCATCTTGTTCTATACCGTCGGTAAATCATTCGTACTGTGTCTCGGTAAGGCTGACGCAGGCCACGACATTTCCTGATTGTACTAAAAATTTGTCCGGCGCGAACGTTCGGGGCCGCGCAAGCGCTTGTTCCGTCGAGCGCGTGGTAAAAGGCTGCGGGCGGCGTGTCCGGGACGCGGGCGCGCGCGGGCGCGCCGCGGGGAAGCGGATTCTGGTACGGTGGTAATGACTGCAATAGTGGAGCCAACATGAACAAGCAAATCGTACGCGTGCTGCCCAATTTCGAGGCCGCCGAGGCGGCCCGCAAGGGCTTGCTGGCCGAGGGTTTCGACGGCAACGGCATCGATGTCAACGTGACCACCGACGAAGCCGGTCCCGCCGAGAGCAATTTTTACGTGGGCGATTCGCCCGAAGTCAAGGGCGGCACCGACTACGAGGATGTCTTCAAGCCCGCCGTGCGGGGAGACCTGTGCATGATGACGGTGACGGTGGCCGACGCAACCCAGCTCGAACGGGCGGTGGCCATCCTGGAACACAATGGCGGCGTCGATGTCGATCCCGCGCACCGGAGCGCCTGACAGGACGTCCATCGCAGAGCGCAGCCGCTGGAACCGTACCGCTACCGGGACGGCGCTCGCGGCAGGCGCGTACTCAAGCCCAGCGCAGGTCCGTCCTGCTGAGCGGTAGTTCGCGCACCCGTATTCCGGTGGCGGCAAAGATCGCGTTGCATACGGCCGGGGCCAGTGGTGGCAGCACCGGTTCGCCCAGTCCTGTGACGGGATAGTCCGTTTTCAGGAAGTGCACGTCGATTGCGGGCGGTGCCTCCGGCATGCGCAGCAGTTTGTAGTCGTGGAAATTGCTTTGCACAACGCGCCCGCCTTCGATGTTCAGTTCCGGATACATCAGCGTCGACAGGCCGTCGATGACCGAGCCCTGGACCTGGTTCTCGGCGCCGGACAGGTTGACGATCTGGGCGCCGATGTCGGTCACCACGACCACGCGGTCCACGCGCAATTGGCCCGATGTCGAGACCGTCACCTCGGCCACTTCGGCCACGTAGCCGCGGTGGCTGAAGTGGAAGGCCACACCGGCGCCCTGGCCGCGCGCGAACTTCTTCTTGCCCCAGCCCGATTTTTGCGCGACTTCCCGCAACACGTTACGCATGCGCGCGACGCTGTAGGGCTGGCCGCGCTCCCCCGTGCCCGGCACGATGTCCTTCTCGCCCAGCAACTCCAGTCGGAATTCGACCGGATCGCGTCCGCCGGCATGGGCCAGCTCGTCGATGAAGCTGTGGAAGACCCAGGAAAACACATTGCTGCCCGGCGCACGCCACGGTCCCATCGGGATGCGGCATTCGAGCGCCGTTTGTTCCAGCAAGCAGTTGGCCAGCCAGCGGCCAGGGAATTCGTCGCCCGACAGGCTGGCGCCGCTGCCCGGCTGCAGGATGCTCTTGCCGTCGCGCTCGACGCGGTTGGCAAAGGTGACGAAATGATCGTGCCAGCCGACCAACTTGCCATTGGCGTCGACGCCGCCGCGCAAATGGTGGAAGCCTCCGGCCCGGAAATGGTCGTGCTGCAAGTCGTCTTCGCGCGTCCAGGTCAGCTTCACGGGCGCGCCGACTTTGCGGGCGATCGCGGTGGCTTCGACGATGAAGTCGGACGACAGGCGCCGCCCGAAACCACCTCCGCTGCGGATGATATGCAGGACGATCTTCTCCTTCGGAATGCCGAAGGTCGTGCTGACCAGGGCCTGGCCGGCGCCGGGATTCTGGGTCGGCGCCCACAGTTCCAGCGTGCCCTCGTTCGGCTTGAACCAGGCGGTGCAGTTCTGCGGCTCCATGCTCGCGTGCGAGATGAAGGGGTAGGTATAACTCGCTTCCACGGTTTTCGCCGCGCCGGCCAGGGCCGCGCTTACATCGCCGTCCCGGCGCAGCACGGTCGTGCCCGGCTTGCCGGCCGCGGCTTTCGCCTGGGCCGAGAAATCGGCCCAGCTGTGACTGGCGCCGCTGCCCTCGTCCCATGTCACGTCGAGCTGGCGGCGCGCCTTGAAGGCGGACCAGGTCGAGGTCGCGACGATCGCGACGCCCGGACGCAACCCGTTGAGGTTCTCCGTGCCGTCGACGATGAAGGCATCCGTCACGCCCGGCAGCGCCTTGATCGCGTCGAGATTGGCGCTGACGGGTTTGCCGCCGAAGACCGGGCATTTGGCATACACGGCGTACAACATGCCGGGCAATTGCACGTCGATACCGAAGAGCGGCTTGCCGCTGACGATGGCGCCATTGTCCACGCCGCCCACGCGGGTGCCGAGCAGGGTATAGGTAGCCGGGTCCTTCAGCTGCACCTGGGCAGCTTCCGGCAGCGGCAACGCGGCCGCGGCCGGCACCAGGGCGCCATAGCCGAGCTTGCGGCCACTGGCGGCGTGGTGCACGGCGCCGCGGGCGGCGCGGCATTCGCCGGCGGGCACACCCCAGGCCTGGCTGGCTGCCTGCACCAACATGGTGCGCGCGGTCGCGCCCAGGCGGTGGAAGTCGTTGTAGTTGGCCGGGGTGGAGGTCGAGCCGCCCGCGCCCTGGCTGCCGTAGGCCGGGTCGAGGTCGCCCTGGACGATGCGCACGTCGCGCCAGTCGATTTCAAGCTCTTCCGCGAAAATCATCGGCAGCGAGGTCTTGATGCCCTGGCCGATTTCCGGCTGCTTCGACACCAGCGTGACGATGCCGTCGCGGCCGATGCGGATGAAGACGTTCGGCGTGAACGTGGGCGCGGTGTCGGCCGCGCCGTGCCGGGCGGCCAGTACGCCGCCCGGACCCATGCCGATGACGAGGGCGCCGGCGGCGGCTGTTTTCAGGAAGCGGCGGCGCGGCGGCGATGGCGGCGCGCTCATGCCTTGCCCTTTCCGCTGGCGGCGATCTCGGCGGCGCGGTGGATGCCGGCGCGGATCCGGACATAGGTCGCGCAGCGGCACAGGTTGCCGGCCATGGCGGCGTCGATCTGGGCATCGGTCGGCTTCGGATGCTGTTTCAGCAGGGCGCAGGCAGTCATGATCTGGCCCGACTGGCAATAGCCGCACTGAGGCACGTCGAGTTCCTGCCAGGCCAGCTGAACGGGGTGCCGGTGCGCCTTGTGCACCCCTTCGATCGTCGTGATCTTGGCCTTGCCGATGCTGGAGACGGGCAGCAGGCAGGAACGCGTCGGCGCGCCGTCGATGTGCACGGTACATGTGCCGCATTGGCCGGCGCCGCAGCCGTACTTGGTTCCAACCAGGCCGAGCGCGTCGCGCAGCGCCCACAGCAAGGGAGTGTCGGCATCCACATCGACCTGGTGCGGCTTGCCGTTGACGTTCAGCGTGGTTTTACTCATCGACTTTTCCTTGCCTGGGATGAAGCCGAGCATCGTATCAAAAGGCGGCAAGGAAAAGTGTGGCTAGAGGAAAGTTTATTGTTATGGAATTGTTGCTGCGAGGTGGCGTGAACTCAATCCTCTCCCGAAGGGCGGCGCAAGGCAGGACGGGCCGTGGATTGCCCGGCGCGGCCGCTTGCCCCATTGTCTTCAGATTCCTTCCGGATAGGTCTCCGGCGGCTCGCCCGAATGCCATCCACCGGTCGCATCCAGCGGCACCAGCGCTTCGGTGCGGTCGATGTGGATGAGGGCGTCGAACTGCTGCGCCAGCTGGGCGTGGAAGTAATGGCTCTGGCGTTCGGTGCGCGGCAGGTAGAGCACGCCGATGGCGCGCTCCAGGCGTTTGTCCAGCAGCAGGCGCCGCGCCGGGCCGTCGTCGCGCAGGTCGAGGTAGAAGCGCGGCAGGCCGACATGGTGCAGGAGTTCCTCGTAGCTGCCTGGCATGCCGGGGCGCACGCGCTTGCGCTCTGCGGGACCGTCCCATTCGGAGGCGGCCGTCACATGGCCGTCGTAGGTGGAAAAGCCGATCAGGCAGGTCTGGCCGGGATAGGCCTTGCGCGCCAGCTCGCCCACATTCCATTCGCCAAGCTGGCCCATGTTGGTCGCGCGTGCATCGCCGATATGGGAATTGTGTTCCCAGACCACGATCTTGGCCGGCTCGCCCTCGCGCGACAAATGCCGGGCCAGGGCGTCGAGCGTTTCGGCCATGTGGCTGTCGCGCAGGTTCCAGGACGAGACGCGGCCGCGGAACATGGTGCGGTAGTATTCCTCGGCATTCTTGACGAGTCGCGCATTCTGCTGGGCATAGAAATAGGCGTCTTCGGCGGAGGCGCCGTCGGGCCGCATGTAGTCGGCGGCGCGCTGCTGGAGTTCCTGGAGCTGGACCAGTACGCCTTGCTGGCATGATTCGGACATGCCGACGCCGGTGGCGTAGCCGTAGTGCTGGCTGTCTTCGCCGTAATGGTCGAAGCAGGCATAGCGGCGCCGCGCCTGCTCGGCAGCGGGCGGATCGACGCTTTCGAGATATTGCAGGACCTCGCGTACGGAAGTAAACAGGCTGTAGAGGTCGAGACCGTAGAAGCCGACCTTGGGGCCGGCCCGCAAGCCGGCGTTGTGGGCGCGCAGCCACTCGACGAAATTGAGGACGTCGGCATTGCGCCACATCCAGGCTGGAAATCGTTCGAAGCCGGACAGTGCTTCGTCGGCAGTGCCGTCGTGTCCTTCGCCGCGCACATGGCGGTTGACGCGGTAGGCGTCGGGCCAGTCGGCCTCGACCGCCACCGCGGTGAATCCCTTTTCGCGGATCAGGCGCTGGGTAATGCGCGCCCGCTCTGCGTAGAATTCGTGGGTGCCGTGGGTCGCTTCGCCGAGCAGCACGAAGCGGGCGTTGCCCACGAGGTTCATCAGGGCGTCGTAATCGCCTGGCCCGCCGGTGAGCGGGCGGGCAACGGCGGCCAGCACGGCCGCGCCGACGTCGATCGCGGCCGTCATCGCAGTGGAAACCGCCTCGGCAGGGAGTGAGTCGTTGCCGACACGCCTGGCAAGCGGCGGCATCGCTCGCCGCTGCATGGCTTGCCATGCAGCCTACACGCGCCTTGCTCCCGCTCGCCATGCATCGTCATGCAGGTCCTCCTTCCTGCGCAGGCCGTATCTTAATGCAGGAAACGGCTCCCCGATTTCTCGCGCCGAGCGGCATCGTGCGGAATCGCACCGCGCTCGACGTATTGCTTCATGCGCGACAGATCGTCGTCCATCTGGCCTTTCGGGTCGGACCCGAAGAGCGCCGCCAGGCCGTGGCCGAGGGCGCCGGCCGGCGGCGAATACGACAGCCGCACGGTAACCCGGGTGCCGCCGCGGTAGGGCTCGAATTCGACCGAGCCGGAATTCGGGATCTGCGCGCCCGGTTCGCTGCGCCAGGCCAGGCGCCGGTTCCTGGTCTGCTCGGTAAGGACGGAATCGAATTCGAACTGGGTGCCCGCGGGACCCTGCACGACCCAGTGCGAACGGCGCTTGCCGAGGTCGCGCACGTCGACCACGTGCGACATGAAGCGCGGGAAGTTTTCGTAGTTGGTCCACATGTCGTAGACCTCGCTCGGGGAAGCGTCGATGCGGATCGATTTCTCCAGCTCGATGCCGCGTCCGCCGCCGCTGCCGAGCAGGTTCGACAGCGCCGAGCCGCCGCCGCCGCTGCTGCGCGCCGCCAGCGCCAGGGCGGCCAGGCCGACGGCGGCGCCGACCGGCGAGCGGCGGAACAGCCCGATCAGGCCGAGCAGGCCGCTGCCGACCACGGCCGGGTTGCGCAGCAGGGCCGACAGATCGTCGCGGTTTTCGATATGCAGGGCGCGTCCGGCGCTGCCGGCGGCCTGGCTGGCGAAGCGTCCGAGGCGCGAAGCGGCGGCGCTGGCGCTGTCGGACACGGAATCGACCATGCGCGAGGCGCCGCCGCGTGCCTCGTCATAGGTGCCGCGAACCGAGCCGTTCGGCTTGGCCGCTTCATAGGCGCGGCTGGCGCGCGAACCGGCTTCGTCGGCGTACTTGTCGGCACGCGTGCCTGCCTTGTCCAGCATCCTGCCGGCCTCGTCGAGATACCTGCCGGCGCTGCTGCTGGCCTCGTCGATATACTTGCCGCCCGTCTTGCCGGCCTCTTCCAGCATCTCGCTGGCGGCCTCGCCGGCGTGGCGGGCAGCCGAGCCGATGCGCTCGCCAATGCCGTGCCAGGCATTGCCGAGCGCACTGCCGGTGCGCGAACCCGCGTTGCGGATCGCCGTGGTCGAGGTGGCGCGTCGTGCGCTGCCGCGGTCCGGATCGAGCAGGTACATCAGCAGGGCGCCGGCGGCGGCCCCGCCCAGCATCTTGGCCAGGTCTGCTGCTTCGATGCTGCTGTCGGTGGTAGTGGTATGTCGCATGTTTCGTCCTCTCTGTTGGTTGCGTCAAGTGCTGCGTCAAGTGCTGCGTAAGGGGTGGGCGAGATCCCGGCTGCGCCAGGCCATCGCCAGCAAGTCCTGCACTTCCTCGTCGCTCGTCTGGTCGAACGCTTCGTACCACTGGCTGACCGCCCGGAAAAAGGGCGGCGCGGCCAGGCAAACGACTTCGTCCGCCAGCGGCGCCAGCGCCGCCAGTGTGTCGGGTGGGGCGACCGGTGCGGCCACGATGACGCGCCGCGCCTGGCGCCGGCGTGCCACCTGCACCGCCGCCAGCATCGTCGAGCCGGTGGCAATGCCGTCGTCGACCAGCACCACGTCTTTGCCGGCCAGGACCGGTTCGGCGCGTCCACCCCGGTAGAGACGGGCACGCCGTTCGATTTCCTGCAATTCACGGGCGGTGATCGCGTCGACCTGTTCCTGCGTGAGGCCCATCAGGCCGGGCACGCCCGGCTGCAGGACGCGCACGCCGCCGCTGCCGACGGCACCGATGGCGTACTCGGGCTGTCCGGGCAGGCCCAGCTTACGGACCAGCAGGATGTCGAACGCCAGGTCGAGCGTCATCGCCACCGCGAACCCGACCGGCACGCCTCCCCGCGGCAGTGCAAGCACGATCGCGTCCGGCTGGTGCACGACTGTCCCCAGCGCTTTCGCGAGCAACTTGCCGGCCTGGGCGCGATTCTTGAAACGGCGAATCTGGGCCATCGCGGTCATTCCCGGACCATGCCCAGCCGTCCTGGCCGGGCATGGCCGCTTTCGGTCCTGCGTCTTTCAACCAGCCCGGCTGGCCTTACTGGATGTCGAGCCGCCGCACCGTGCCGCCCTGTTTCTTCGGCAGCGTAAGGTGAAGCACCCCGTTTTCCAGCCTGGCCTGCGCGCTGGCATCGTCGACCTCGGTAGGCAAGGTAAAACTGCGCATGAACTTGCGGGCCGAGCGTTCAGAATACACCACGTTTTCGCCCTCGCGGCGTTCGTTTGCCTTGCGGCATTCTCCTTCGATCGTGACCCGCTGATGGTCGACCGCGACCTTCAGGTCCTGCTTCTCGACCCCCGGCATTTCGGCCTGGATTTCATAGGCCTGGTCGCTCTCGCTCATGTCGAGCCGCGGGATGCTGGCACCCTCGTCGAGGCGGCGGTTGCCGGCCAGGGCAAGGGGTGCGAAAAAGTCCTCGAACATGCTCTCGACGAGGCGGCCAAACCCGTCCTCGGCCACGCTGGGCCGGTAGGCCGACAGGGGCGTACTGCCTCTTCTGACGAGATCCATGGTAAGCCTCCTTTCTTCATTGTCGTTCCACTGCGCGGCGTCATGCCGCATCTTTTTTATAGGGCAGCGCGGCGGCATTTTCAAGGGGTTTCAAGAGGCGAAAGCGATGCGGCGAGTCCGCTTTGCAGCGGCTTTGCGGGAGGGCAGGGAAGGTGCAGCCGGCCGGAACCGAAGCGGGTTCCGGTGGTCGATATGGCAGGCGCTGCGCCTCAGCCGAGCTGGCGGCGGTGCAGGCGCAGGTGGTCTTCGACGAAACTCGAGATGAAGTAATAACCGTGGTCGTAGCCGGCGTGGCGGCGCAGGTTCAGCGGCTGGCCGGCCGCTTCGCAGGCGGCCTCGAAGACGTCGGGATTGAGCTGGTCGGGCAGGAACTTGTCGGCAAGGCCCTGGTCGATGAGGATGCCTTGCGGGAAGCGCACCGGTCCGGAAGCGACCAGTTCGGTGGCGTCGTAGTTGCGCCAGGTCGCCTTGTCCGCGCCGAGGTAGCCGCCGAAGGCTTTTTCTCCCCAGGGGCAACGCGACGGGGCGGCGATCGGGGCAAAGGCCGAGACCGAGCGGAACAGTTGCGGATTGCGCAGGGCCAGCACCAGCGCCCCATGCCCGCCCATCGAGTGCCCGAAGATGCCGCAGCGCGCCGGGTCGGCGCCGAATTCGCGCAGCACGAGTTCGCGCAATTCCAAGATATAGCTGTACATCCGGTAGTGGCGCGACCAGGGTTCCTCGGTGGCGTCGACGTAGAAGCCGGCGCCCACGCCGAAGTCCCAGCTGTCGGTCTCGCCAGGGACGTCGGCGCCGCGCGGGCTGGTATCGGGCAGCACCAGGATCAGGCCTTCCTCGGCTGCCACGCGCTGGGCGCCGCCCTTGATGGCGAAGGTCTCTTCGGTGCAGGTCAGGCCGGCCAGGTAGAACAGCACCGGCAGGCGCTTGCCCTCGGCGCCCGGCGGCAGGAAGACCGAAAAGCGCATCGGCAGGCCGATGGCCTGTGCATCGTGCTGGTAGAAACGCTGGACGCCGCCGAAGCAGGCGTGTTCGCTGAGGAGGGTTGGCATGGAGGGCTCCGGTTGATCGATACCGGAAGTATGCCAGTTCGTCGCACCTTGTGCGCTTACACGATACCAAGCGCCCCCAGCAGGGCGCCCGCGCCCAGCACCCAGAGCAGGTGCAGCCGGGTGCGCCAGATCAGCAGGCAGCTAACCAGCGCGAGCAGCCACAGCGGCCAGTGCACGCCCGGGCCGCCGGCCGAGGTCGCCAAAATCCAGGCCGTCGACAGCAAGAGCGCGATCACGACCGGCGCCATGCCCTGCTTGAAAGCGCGCACCGGACGCAGTTCGCGGTTGCGCTGGCCCCACTGCGCGACCTGGTAAGTGAAGATGGTCGAAGGCAGCAGGATGCCGGTCATGGTGACGAGCACGCCGAGCAGGGCGGCGGTCGTACTGCCGGCGTTGATGCCGACGTACCAGCCCATCAGCGCCACGAACAGCACGTTCGGTCCGGGCGCGGCCTGGGCGATGGCGATCGAATCGTTGAACTGGGCCTGGGTCAGCCAGCCATGCTGCTCGACCAGGAAGCGGTGCATCTCGGAGGTCGTCGAAATCGCCCCGCCGAGCGACATCAGCGACAGCAGCAGATAGTGGCCGAACAGGTTCAGCCAGTCGTGCCAGTCGAGGCTGATGTGGAGGGCGCCGTTCATCGCAGATTCCGGTAGGCCAGCACGCAGCCCAGGCCACCCAGGCCGGGCAGCACATAAAAGAGCGGCAGTTTCAGGAGCGCGACCAGCACGAAGCCGAGCGCGCAGACGGCCAGGCACCAGGGCAGGGGTACCGGACTGCGTTTCAGGGCGAGCGAGAGCTTGAGGCCGGCCGCCGCGATCAGGCCGGCGGAGACCGCGGCCATGCCGCGCAAGGCGCCAGCCACCTGCGCATTGTCGGCGAAGCGCGCATGCAGGACCGCCAGCAGCAGCACCAGCACCAGCGGCACGGCCAGCATGCCGGCCAGGGCCGTCAAGGCGCCGCGCAGGCCGAAATAGCGCGCACCAATCATCATCGACAGGTTCACGACATTTGGCCCCGGCATGATCTGCGCGACCGCCCAGTCCTCGATGAACTCGTCCTGGGTCAGCCAGCCCTTGCGCTCGACGAGTTCGCGCTGGACGACCGCCAGCACGCCCCCGAATCCTTGCAAGGCCAGGACGGTGAAGGCGAGGAACAGGTCGGGCAGGGAGGCGGGACGGGGACGTTCGGAAGCGGGAAGGGGAGTCATCCCGCGATTATCGCGCCCGGCCTGCTTGCTGTCACGCTAAGTAATTGGACGGGCTCAGCCTCCGCCAATGCCACGCATGACGCGCCCGCTGCCCCCGCATTGCGGACAGGGTTTGCCGTCGGCCAGCTTGCCGCTGCCGGCGCAAGCCTCGCAGACGTCCTCGCCGGCGCCGGCCGTGCCGGGAGTCGCTTCGTCGCCAGGGTTCAGGTCGGGGTCAGGTGTGGTAGCCATGCTTGCCTCGCAGTCGGGTGGGGGAACAGGGCCATTCTAGGCCGGTCCGGCGCCTTCTGGCGCGCTCTTGCGCGGCGCAGCGCAGCGGAGCGCGTAAAGGGGTATGTACAAGTATTTCGTGTGTTCGATAGAAAGTTGACATTGACATTGTCTTGCTTTGATGAATACTCCTTAGGGCAAATCATTCAACCTGACAATGCGAGGTCGCGATGCAGAATTCCCCCGTCGAGCGAACAGCGGCCGAGGCCGTCCTGGACGACGCCCGTACCGATGCGCAGCAGCGTGTGATCGTCGATGCCGGCATTGCGGTGCAGGACAGCACGAACACCATGTCCGCCGTCGAATACCTGCGCCGGCGCGACATCGGCGCCGATGTCATCGAACGGGTGCTGCTCGAACCGCACCGCCGTCGTTCGGGGTCGTAAAAGTTTCCCATCAAGAGCCCGATTCGATATCAAAGAAGCATGTTTAAGACGCGCCGAAGCCTGCACTTAACCACATAAATTTCTTTTTTTCATCTTCGCGCTGCTCCTGTATATCCCTGCACATGATCTCGCAAGTCATTGATTTTTCGTGAAATCGCTCTTGCCTGTCGTTTGGGCAAGTTGTTGAAAGCCGCATCGGCGCGGGTTTTCCGCCTGTCAAGCCCCATCTTTTCCACAAAGTTATTCACAGAGTTTGTGGATATCCAGAAAAGTTCTTTATTTACGGCTACTTAGCCCGTGACCGTCGCTGACCAGGTGAACTCGACACCGGGTTCGCATGCCGTTTTTACGACAAAGCGTGGGACCGGCAGTACAAAATGCACTTGCGGAGCGATACTGGACAAATGTACAGTTGGGTTGTTTTCTTCTCGCCACCCATTTTTGTATTCCGTCATGTCCACCGCCGCCACTGCCGTGCCTCCCGTCGACGATCCCTTCGCCAGCCTCAATCCCGAGCAGCGCGCGGCGGTCGAGCACGACATCGGCACGCCCGCCAGCCGGCCGCTGCTGGTCGTGGCCGGCGCCGGTTCGGGCAAGACCAGTACCCTGGCGCACCGCGTGGCGCGCCTGATCCTGGAAGGCGCCGATCCGCAGCGCATCCTGCTGCTGACCTTCTCGCGGCGCGCGGCCAACGAAATGGGCCAGCGTGCCGGCAACGTGCTGCAGCGGATCATGGGCGGGCGCACGGAAGGCGCGGCAAGCTTGCCCTGGGCCGGCACCTTCCATGGCATCGGCGCGCGCCTGCTGCGCGAGTTCTCCGGGCGGATCGGCCTGGACGAATCGTTCACGATCCACGACCGGGGCGATTCCGAAGACCTGATGGGCCTGGTTCGCCACGAGATCGGCCTCACCCAGACGGCCAAGCGTTTCCCCCTGAAGGGTACCTGCCTGTCGATCTATTCGCGCGTGGTCAATGCACGCGAGCCGCTCGACCTGGTCTTGCAGGGCAGCTTCCCCTGGTGCTGCGAATGGGAGCCGCAGCTCAAGCGCCTGTTCGGCGCCTACGTCGACGCCAAGCAGGAACAGAACGTGCTCGACTACGACGACCTGCTGCTGTTCTGGGCCGAGATGGCGTCCGACCCCGAACTGGGCCCGGAAATCGGTGGGCTGTTCGACCATGTGCTGGTCGACGAATACCAGGACACGAACCGCCTGCAGGCGGCGATCATCACCGGCATGAAGCCCGACGGCGCCGGCGTGATGGTGGTCGGCGACGACGCCCAGTCGATCTATTCGTTCCGCGGCGCGACGGTGCGCAACATCCTCGATTTCCCCGGGCAGTTCTCGCAGCCGGTACGGACCATCACGCTCGACCGCAACTACCGTTCGACCCAGCCGATCCTGGACGCCTCGAACGCCGTCATTGCTGCTGCACTCGAGCGCCACGCCAAGACGCTGTGGACGGACAAGGCCGCGAGCAGCCTGCCGCAACTGGTCCTGATTCCGGACGAGGCCGAGCAGGCGCGCTGGGTCTGCAAGCGCGTCCTCGAACACCGCGAAGCGGGCATCAAGCTCACCGCGCAAGCCGTGCTGTTTCGCGCCGCCAGCCATAGCGCGACGCTGGAACTCGAACTGATGCGGCGGAATATCCCGTTCGTCAAGTTTGGCGGCCTGAAATTCCTGGAAGCCTCGCACATCAAGGACGTGCTGGCGGCGCTGCGCTTTGCCCAGAACCCAAACGGCCGGATGGCCGGCTTCCGCGTGCTGCAACTGATTCCAGGTATTGGACCGGCCACGGCCACGCGCCTGCTCGACGCCGTGGCCGAGGCGCCGGAAGCGGGCGACGCGGTCGAGGCCTTTGCCGCGCCGAATAAAAGCCAGGGCGACTGGCAGGCGTTCGTCACCCTCTACCGGCGCCTGCGCGCGCCGGGTTTGCGCTGGCCTGCCGACATCGAACTGGTGCGCGACTGGTACCTGCCGCACCTCGAGCGCCTGCACGACGACGCCGGCGTGCGCGCCGCCGACGTCGCCCAGCTGGCCGCGCTGGCGGGCGGCCACGGCACGCGCGAAAGCTTCCTGGCCGAGATCACGCTCGACCCGCCCGAGGCCACCAGCGACCGCGCCGGCCCGCCCCTGCTCGACGAGGATTACCTGGTCCTGTCGACGATCCACTCGTCCAAGGGACAGGAGTGGACGTCGGTACATGTGCTCAATGCGGTGGACGGCTGCATTCCGTCGGACATGAGCACCGGCAGCGCCGAGGACATCGAGGAAGAGCGGCGCCTGCTGTACGTGGCCATGACCCGCGCCAGGGAGCACCTGCACCTGGTGGTGCCGAACCGCTTCTTCATCAAGCAGCAATCGCAGATGGGCGACCGCCATGTGTATGCGGCGCGTACCCGCTTCGTCACGCCCGCCATGCTCAAGCACTTCGAGGAATGCGTCTGGATCACGGCCGAGATGGCGAAGTCGAAGACGCCGATGCCCGAGAGCGTCAGGATGCTGGTGCGCGAGCGGGCGCGCAATGCGTGGAAATGAAGGGACGCAGGCTTCGGCCCGATGACTTATCCCCTGTTGTAGGACTTTGTAGGAATCTTCTGATTTCACCTCTGTTCACCAAACCACATGGCGTGCAAGCCATTGATTTTAAAGGGGGCAATTTTTGCCTGTAGATTGGGCATTTTGTTGAAACCCGCATCAATACTGCGCTTGCGGCTTGTCAAGAGGCGCTTGTCCACATAGTTATCCACATTTGTTGTGGATATCGGCGCAACCTGAATAAAATCAATGCCTTAGCTTCGACTATTTGCGATTGATCAACCCTTTGATGCCCTGCTGAGCCAGCACTGCGCCGAGCGATATTGCAACACCATCACTGTCGCGCGGCGCTGCGCGCGCACCGATGCGCTCAAACGCCGCGATCGGCCGTCCCGATGAGGGCGGTCAAGCGCGCAAGTTCGGCCAAGAAACGCTCGCAGGCCAGCGCCGGCGGCCAGGGCTCCCAGGGCGCGCCGCCATACATGGCGGCCAGCGGGTCTTCCTGCAGCACGGCTGCGCGGATCTTCAGCGTGCCGCGCACTTCCTCGCGCGACCAGCCGGCCACATGCACGGCTTCGCTGGCGGCGGCCAGGCGGTCGGCGCGCTTGTGGCGGGCATGCTCGGCCGGCGTCCAGGACGGCAGGCCGTAGCGCAGGAAGACGGCGTGTTCCAGCCGATTCGTCAGGGCACGGAAGCCGTCGCCCAGGAAAGGCTTGATCACCGAGAGCGCATCGAAGCCGAGCAGGCCTTCCTCGGCGTCGTGCAGCAGTTCGCGCAATTCCAGCAGGGGATCGACGCGCCCGCCCAGGGCCGCGCGCTGCAGCAGCATCACCGTGATCGAATGCTGGGCTACCGAGAGCGGCAAGGGCCAGGCCGAATGTCCGCCCCAGCGGTAGGTGCGTGCCAGGCCGAGCGCGAGGTCGGCATCGTCCCAGTCGAAGGGCGTGGGGTTGAGCAAGTCCAGGCGTTTGCCCGACGGCATGCGCACCCAGGCGCGTTGTTCGGTCATGGGCGGAAAAGAGACGTCGTTGTCATGGCCCCGATTCTACACAGGCCGCAGCTGCCTGGCGGCCGGAGGCAAGGACCCGGCGCGCATGTTGCATCGGCAAAACGTCTTGATCCATGCGAATATGGAGATTGCGGGGCGGCATACACTGGATCGGTTTGCGATTCTCGAGGAGGCGCCGTGGATGACGTGGTCAAGCGATTCGAATGCGACGTGCTGGTCGTCGGCGGGGGCATCAATGGCGCGGCCATTGCGCGCGACGCCGCCGGGCGTGGCCTGCGCGTCGTACTGTGCGACAAGGACGACCTGGGCCAGCACACCTCCTCGGCGTCGAGCAAGCTGATCCACGGCGGCCTGCGCTACCTCGAGCATTACGAGTTCGGCCTGGTGCGCAAGGCGCTGCGCGAACGCGAAACGCTGCTGTGCAGCGCGCCCCACATCATGCATCCGCTGCGCTTCGTGATGCCGCACGACAGTGGCGCGCGGCCGGCCTGGATGATCCGGGCCGGCCTGTTCCTGTACGACCACCTGGCGCGGCGCGAGTTCCTGCCCGGCTCGCATTCGGTCGACCTGCGCGCGCACCCGGCCGGCGCGCCCCTGCAATCGCGTTTCACGCGCGGGTTCATGTATTCCGACGGCTGGGTCGACGATGCGCGCCTGGTCGTGCTCAACGCCCTCGATGCCCACGAGCGCGGTGCCGTGGTCCTGACCCATGCCCGCTGCGGCGCTCCGCAGCGCCATCCCGACGGCTGGAGCGCGACGCTCGACGCCCAGGGCCGCCACCTGCAAGTCAACGCCCGTTGCCTGGTCAACGCCGCCGGTCCCTGGGCCGCGCGCTTCCTGCATGGCGCCACCAATGCCGCCGGCGGACGCGCGCTGCGCCTGATCAAGGGCAGCCATATCGTCGTGCCGCGCCTGTTCGCCCATCCGCACGCGTATATCTTCCAGCACCCCGACGGACGCATCGTGTTCGCCATGCCCTACGAGGGCGCGTTCACCCTGGTCGGCACCACCGACGTCGATTACCGGGGCGAACTCGACAAGATTGCGATCAGCGCCGACGAGATTGCCTACCTGTGCCAGCTCGTGAACCGCTATTTTCGGCAAGCCATCGCGCCGGAAGACGTGCTGTGGAGTTATTCCGGCGTGCGGCCGCTGGTCGACGACGACGCCGCCAGCGCGGCGGCGGCCACGCGCGACTTCCGGCTCGAACCCGACCTGGCCGGCGCGCCGCTGCTCTCCATCTTCGGCGGCAAGATCACCACCAGCCGCAAGCTGGCCGAGCAGGCCGTCGACTGGATCGGCGCGGCGCTCG
Source organism: Massilia jejuensis (assembly GCF_042656795.1). Classification (NCBI taxonomy): domain Bacteria; kingdom Pseudomonadati; phylum Pseudomonadota; class Betaproteobacteria; order Burkholderiales; family Oxalobacteraceae; genus Massilia; species Massilia jejuensis. The sequence goes on from NZ_JBHSMS010000039.1 coordinate 54,047, forward strand.
GGCACCCGGCGCCGGCCTGGACCGCCAACGCCTGCCTGCCGGGCGGCGACCTGTACGGGCCGCGCCCGGACAAGCGCGCGGTGCTGGAATTCGGCGCGTGGACCGCGCGCCAGGCGAGCCGCTATGCCTGGCTGCCCGAGGCACTGCTGGTGCGCTACGCGCGCGCCTACGGCACCCGCATCCACCCGCTGCTGGCACGCCGCGCCAGCCTGGCCGACATGGGGCGCGAGGTGGTGCCGGGGCTGTACGAGGCCGAGATCGACTATCTGGTGCGCCACGAATGGGCGCGCAGCGGCGCCGACATCCTGTGGCGCCGCACCAAGCTGGGCCTGCACGTGGCGCCCGGCAGCGCCGCGCTGCTCGACGCGTGGATCGGCGCGCGCAAGGGGGCACCGGCGTTGCAATAGGACGCGGCACTTGCCTCGCTTGCTTCCCTCCGTGCCAGCATGACGGTCCGTCAAGGCCGGGCCGGCGTGCGGGCGCGATTGCGGCTATGATTCTCCGGTAGCCACGACAACAGGAGGAGACCGATGAAACTGTATATCAGCAGCCACGCGCCGAACCCGCGCCGGGTAAGCATGTTCATGCTCGAAAAGGGCATTTCCGGCATCGAGACCGAGACGGTCGACCTGATGGCCGGCGAGCACCGCAGCGAGCGCTTCCTGGCCAAGAACCCGCTCGGCCGCGTGCCCGCGCTCGAATTCGACGACGGGCGCGTACTGAGCGAGACGCGCGCGATCTGCACCTATCTAGAAGGCCTGCATCCGGAGCCGAACCTGATGGGCGCCGACTTCGAGGAGCGCGCCTTCATCGAGATGGCCGACCGCCGCATGGAACTGCACCTGCTGCTGGAAACGGCCACCAGCGCGCGCCACCTGCACCCCGCGCTGGCGGCGCTGGAGCAGCCGCAGTTCAAGGACTTCGGCGCGGCCCAGGGCGAGAAGATGCGTGTCACGGCGCGCTGGCTCGACCAGCTGCTGGGTCGGCAGGCGTTCGTGGCGGGGGAGCGGTTCACGATTGCCGACATCACGGCGTTCTGCGCGCTGGAGTTCGGACGCGGGCTGCTGCGTTTCCGGCCGGGCGACGAGGGCATGGCGAATCTGCAGGCCTGGCGCGACCGGATTGCGCAGCGGCCCAGCGCGGTGGGGTCGAAATGAAGAAGTGGACAAAGGTGTCCGGTTATCCCGCCCAGGCCGCGTAACCTGGATGCCGTGCCGGCGGTTCGCCCCGCGGCGAGCCGCTTGCAGTGCCGGCGGCACTGCGACCGGCCATGAAAAAGGGCGGCCGGGCCGCCCTCCATGCCGGCGATCGCCTTACCCGACGCGCCGGTACCACGGCAGGTTCTCCAGCAGCGGCTGGTATGCCGCCGCGTACGCATCCCCCGGCGCCAGTTCGCGGTCGATTCCCAGCACGCCGAAGCGCGCCAGGCTGTCGTTGAACAGGCGCAGCACGCGCTGGCGCAGCATCGGGCCGAAATCGGCCAGGGCGCGGCAGCAGATGATGGCCTGGAACTCGTTGAACGAGGCGTCCGTCACCAGGTTGTAGCCGGCCCAGGTGATGCGGCCGCGCAGGCGCGCGAGCAGGGTGGCGCGGCCCTCGCGCAGCTCGAAATAGTCCGCCAGCCGGCCGCTGCCGCCGCTTTGCAGGTAATGCTCCTGCAGCGCGGGCAGCAGTTGCGCGTCGATGTCGGCGTCGCGCACCTCGGCCAGCACTTCGTCGTTGGCCAGGGTGGCGAAGATCTCGGTGCGCGCGAGCAGGCCTTCCTCGTGCAGCAGGATCGCCAGGGTCCAGGCGTCGCCGACGCCGGTGCATTCGGCCAGCCAGACTTTCGGTACCGCCACCGGCCGCAGCGATTTTCCCAGCACTTCGCGTGCCTCGCGCGCCCGTACCGGATCCTGGAACAGGGCGGCCGGATTGACGGCCAGCGCGCGCAGCACGCTCGAGGCGGCGCCCGGCTCGTGCAGCACGCGCTCCTGCAGCGCCGAGACGGTCTTCAGTTCGCGCTCGGCCATGACCCCGAGCAGCTTGCGCCGGACCAGCTGGCGGTCGTAGTCGCGGAAATCGTAGCCGTGCCTCTGGGTCAAGGCTTCCAGCAACAGGTCGATCTCCAGCTCCTCGATCGCCTGCGAGGAGGCGAAGGCGGCGAAGGCGGTCAATGCAGCCACACGCGCATCAGCGACAGCAGCTGTGCCACATCGACCGGCTTGGTGATGTAGTCGGACGCGCCGGCGGCGATGCACTTGTCGCGGTCGCCCTTCATCGCCTTGGCGGTCAGGGTGATGATCGGCAGCGACTTGAACTTCGGAATGCGGCGGATCGCGCGCATCGTGTCGTAGCCGTCCATCTCCGGCATCATGATGTCCATCAGGACGATCTCGATGGTCGGGTCCTTCTCCAGCACCTCGATGCCGTCGCGCCCGTTCTCGGCGAAGAGCACATGCATCTGCTGGCGCTCGAGGAGGGAGGACAGCGCGAAGATGTTGCGCAGGTCGTCGTCGACGATCAGCACCTTGCGGCCCGCCAGGCCGCCGTCGAGCGCATGAATCTCTTCCAGCATCTTGCGCTGCAGTTCAGGCAGCGAGGCGTGCGAGCGGTGCAGGAACAGGGCCGTCTCGTCCAGCAGGCGCTCGGGCGAACGCGCATCCTTGATGACGATCGTCTTCGCGTATTTCTTGAGCTTCGTGACTTCCTTGCGCGAGAGTTCCTGTGCGGTGTAGATCACGATCGGCAGGTCGCGCAGGGCCGGCTTCTTGCCGATCGCATCGAGCAGGTCGAAGCCCGAGATGTCCGGCAGGGTCAGGTCGAGCACCATGCAGTCGAAGTGCTGGCCGTCCAGCGCCGCCATCGCTGCTGCGCCGGTTTCCACCGTCACCATGTTCAGGTCGCTGTCGCCGATCAGGTTCACGATCAGCTCGCGCTGGGCCATGTCGTCTTCGACCACCAGCAAGGAACGCTTGCCGCCGACCAGGAACTTCTGGATGCGGTTGAATTCCTCGTCCAGCACCTCGCGTTCGACCGGCTTGTTCAGGAAGGAGATCGCGCCCTGGCGCAGCGCACGCTCGCGCTCGCGCAGTGCCGACACCACGTGCACCGGGATGTGGCGGGTGCTCGGGTCGCGCTTGAGGCGGTCGAGGACCGTGAAGCCGTCGATGTCGGGCAGGTCGATGTCGAGCAGGATCGCCGACGGCAGGTAGTCGCGCGCCAGCGACAGGGCCGAGTCGCCGCGGTGGGTGACGATGCCCTTGAAGTTCTTCTCGCGGGCCAGTTCCAGCACCGTCTTGGCGAAGCGGTCGTCGTCCTCGACGATCAGCACCGACGGATCGCCCGGGGCGATCAGGCCGCGGTCGTCCAGCATCGAGGCGTATTCGACCAGGTTGCTGTTGGTCGGCGCCTGCACTTCGATGGTGGCCACGCCGCCGTGTTCGCCAGATTCGATCGGGGCGTAGGCGATGGGAGCGGCCAGCGGCGCGCTCGGCGCCACCAGGCGTGCCGGCTGCGGCTGGCGCGTCGCTTCGTAGTTGATGAAGCCGGCGCGGTTGTAGGGCAGGTAGAGGGTGAAGATCGAACCGACGTTGACCGTCGATTCGACACGGATCTCGCCGCCCAGCAGGCGTGCCAGCTCGCGCGAAATCGACAGGCCCAGGCCCGTGCCGCCGTATTTGCGCGCGGTGGAGCCGTCGGCCTGCTGGAAGGCCTCGAAGATCAGCTGCAGCTTGTCCGACGGGATGCCGACGCCGCTGTCGCTGACCGAGAAGGCGAGCACCGCGTCCGCATGCAGCAGGTGCGGGTGGTCGGCGGTCCAGCCGCTGGTGACCAGGCTGATGTTGAGGGCGACCTGGCCGTGGCTGGTGAACTTGAACGCGTTCGAGAGCAGGTTCTTCAACACCTGCTGCAGGCGCGTGGTATCGGTCATCACCGCGGTCGGCAGGTTTTCCGCGAGGTCGACCTGGAAGCCGAGGTGCTTGGCTTCGGCCATGTGGCGGAAGGTGCGGTCCACGTAGTTGCGCAGGTTGGAGAAGCGGTACTCGGACACGTCGAGCGTGACGGTACCGGACTCGATCTTCGACAAGTCCAGGATGTCGTTAATCAGGGTCAGCAAGTCGGAACCGGAGCCGTGGATGGTCTTCGCGAATTCGACCTGCTTGCCCGACAGGTTGCCTTCCGGGTTATCCGATAACTGCTGCGCCAGGATCAGCAAGGAATTGAGCGGCGTCCTCAATTCGTGCGACATATTCGCCAGGAACTCCGACTTGTACTTCGACGACAGTGCCAGCTGGGTCGCCTTTTCTTCCAGCGCCAGCTTGGCCTGCTCCACCTCGCGGTTCTTGCGTTCCACCTCGATGTTCTGCTCGGACAGCAGGCGCGCCTTTTCGGCCAGCTCCTGGTTGGTCTGCTGCAGCTCCTGCGCCAGCGACTGCGACTGGGTCAGCAGCGACTCGGTACGGCTGTTCGCCTCGATGGTGTTCAAGACCACGCCGATCGACTCCATCAGCTGGTCGAGGAAGGAGAGGTGGGTTTCGGTGAAGCGGTCGAGCGAGGCGATCTCGATGACGGCCTTGACCTGCTGTTCGAACAGGATCGGCAGTACCACGATGTTGTTCGGCGGAGCCGAACCCAGGCCCGACGAGACGACGATGTAGTCGCGCGGCACGTCGGTCAGCCAGATGCGGTTCTTCTCGAGCGCGCACTGGCCCACCAGGCCTTCGCCCGGCAGGAAGGAGGTCGGCAGCTTGCGGCTGGAACGATAACCGTACGACGCGATCATGCGCAGGCGCGCATCGGCTTCCTGCGAGTCCATCATGTAGAACACGCCATGGTGGGCCGAGACCAGCGGGGCCAGCTCGGACAGGATCAGCTTGGTCACCGCGCCCAGGTCGCGCTGGCCTTGCAGGAGCCGCGTAAAGCGCGCCAGGTTGGTTTTGAGCCAATCCTGCTGCGCGTTCTTCTGCGTGGTTTCCTTCAGGTTGCGGATCATCTCGTTGATGTTGTCCTTCAGGTAGGACACCTCGCCGCGCGCTTCGACCTGAATCGAGCGCGACAGGTCACCACGGGTCACCGCCGTTGCGACTTCACCGATGGCGCGCATCTGGTTGGTCAGGTTGGCCGCCAGCTGGTTGACGTTCTCGGTCAGGTCTTTCCAGGTGCCGGCGACACCGGACACGTTCGCCTGGCCACCCAGCTTGCCTTCGGTGCCCACCTCGCGCGCAACGCGCGTCACCTCGGAGGCGAACGAGGACAACTGGTCGACCATGACGTTGATCGTGTCTTTCAGCTCGAGGATCTCGCCTTTCACGTCCACCGTGATCTTCTTGGACAAGTCGCCGCGCGCCACCGCGGTCGTCACCGCCGCGATGTTACGCACCTGGCCCGTCAGGTTCGATGCCATGAAGTTGACGTTGTCGGTCAAGTCCTTCCAGGTGCCGCCCACGCCCGGCACGTAGGCCTGGCCGCCCAGCTTGCCCTCGGTACCCACCTCGCGCGCCACGCGCGTCACCTCGGAGGCGAACGAGGACAACTGGTCGACCATCACGTTGATCGTGTTCTTCAGTTCCAGGATCTCGCCCTTGACGTCCACGGTAATCTTCTTCGACAGGTCGCCGTTCGCCACCGCGGTCGTCACGTCCGCGATGTTACGCACCTGGCCCGTCAGGTTACCCGCCATCGAGTTCACGCCGTCGGTCAAGTCCTTCCAGGTACCGGCAACGCCGGGCACGTTCGCCTGGCCGCCCAGGCGGCCCTCGGTACCGACCTCGCGCGCCACGCGCGTCACCTCGGATGCGAAGGAGTTCAGCTGGTCGACCATGACGTTGATGGTGTTCTTCAGCTCGAGAATCTCGCCCTTCACGTCCACCGTGATCTTCTTGGACAAGTCGCCGTTCGCCACGGCTGTGGTCACGTCCGCGATGTTGCGCACCTGGCCGGTCAGGTTACCCGCCATCGAGTTCACCGAGTCGGTCAAGTCCTTCCAGGTACCGGCCACGCCCTTCACCTGCGCCTGGCCGCCCAGCTTGCCCTCGGTACCGACCTCGCGCGCCACGCGCGTCACCTCGGAGGAGAACGAGGACAACTGGTCGACCATCACGTTGATGGTGTTCTTCAGCTCGAGAATCTCGCCTTTCACGTCCACGGTAATCTTCTTGGACAGGTCGCCGTTCGCCACCGCGGTCGTCACCGTCGCGATGTTACGCACCTGGCCCGTCAGGTTCGAGGCCATGAAGTTGACGTTGTCGGTCAAGTCCTTCCAGGTGCCGCCCACGCCCGGCACGTAGGCCTGGCCGCCCAGCTTGCCCTCGGTACCCACCTCGCGCGCGACCCGGGTCACCTCGGAAGCGAAGGAGCGCAGCTGGTCCACCATGACGTTGATGGTGTCTTTCAGCTGCAGGATCTCGCCGCGCACGTCGACCGTGATTTTCTTCGACAAGTCGCCGTTCGCCACGGCCGTCGTCACTTCCGCGATGTTGCGCACCTGGGACGTCAGGTTACCCGCCATCGAGTTGACCGAGTCGGTCAAGTCCTTCCAGGTACCGGCCACGCCCTTCACTTGCGCCTGGCCTCCCAGCTTGCCCTCGGTACCGACCTCGCGCGCCACGCGCGTCACTTCAGACGAGAAGGAGGAGAGCTGTTCGACCATCGTGTTCGCGGTCGTCGCCGCGCGCAGGTACTGGCCCTTGAGCGGGTGGCCGTCCACTTCCAGCGCCATTGTCTGCGACAGGTCGCCCTTTGCCACGGCGCCGATGACGCGCGCCATTTCCGTCGTCGGGCGCACCAGGTCGTCGATCAGGGTATTGACCGAGCTGATGATCGTGCTCCAGCCGCCGACCACGCCGGGAACGTCGGCGCGCTGGGTCAGGTGGCCCTCGCGGCCGACCACGCGCGACACTTCCGTCACGGCTTCGACCATCTTCGATTTGGTTTCGATGATGTCGTTGAGCGTGTCGGCGATCTTGCCCGACACGCCAGTCCAGTCGGAAGGCATGCGCACCGAGAAGTCACCCTTTTTCAGGGCCATCAGCGTTGCCAGCAGGAGCTTGACGTCCAGCTGTTCGGCCATGTCGGTCATTGTGTTCATCGACGTTTAATCCTTGTCATGGAAAATTGCTGCTGCGTTCTCGTCGGCACGGGGCACTGGCCTCGCGCGGGGGAAACTGTTAAATGGAAATACGAAACGATACTCTTGTGTGAAATCAAGTCAAGCGCAAGCGATGCATCCGCGCCATCACAAACCTTGTAATTGGGGAATTTTACGCGCAAGCGCAGGAGCCTATCCGAAACAGCATTTCCATAGCACACGATTCAAGAACATTACGGCAAATGCACGTTGCAAACTTACTACAAAATAGATGACTAAACATGCATGAGAATTGCTAGAATTGCTAGGACGCATGCTTTGTGTGCGGTATGCCAAGGGCATAGAAAACAGTCATTCCCTACAGGCGAGCGTGCGATATGATTGAAACTGCACAGCTAGTGCAGCTGCTTGAATCTAAGGACGCCGAATCCTGGCGTCGCGTCCTGCTTGAGCTTGCCGGCTCGGTCGGCCTGGAGCAAATGATGTACGCCGTGGTGCATACGCGCCACGCCCAGTACGAAAATGCTTTCGTACAGACGAATTATTCCGCCGGGTGGCGCGAACGCTACGATGCCGAACATTTCGCTTATGTCGATCCCACTGTCAGCCATTGCCTGACCAGTACGCTGCCGATCGTCTGGCAGCCGGAAACCTTTGCCACCGAGGGCGGACGCACCCTGTATGAAGAAGCCTGCAGCCACGGCATGCGCACCGGCGTGACGCTGCCGATCCACGGGCCGAACGGGGAAGTCGGTTTGCTCAGCCTGGCATCAGACGCGGCGCCGGGCGAAAAATTCGCGCGCGAGATCAGACGCAACATGGGCGAACTGAGCCTGATCCGCGACTATGCGTTTGCCTCGTCGGTCGCGTTCGCCCACCCGGGGGGCGGCGAGCCGGTACCGCACCTGACCAGGCGTGAACTGGAGGTGCTCAACTGGGTCATGGCGGGCAAGTCTTCTTGGGAAATCTCGATGATTACCCGTTGTTCTGAAGCGACCGTCAATTTTCACCTGGCTAACGTGCGTCAAAAATTCAATGTCAACACACGTCAGCAGGCGGTGGTCAAGGCAATCTCGCTGGGCCTGCTCAACCCTGAAGATCGCCATCGTTGAGCTTTCCGTTGACGTATAGCTTCAACAGGATCGCCACTGGGGTCGGAATCGCCAGGCCCGTCTCGAACCGGCTCCCGCTCGATTGCGTGACGCCGAACCGTCCCCAGAATTTCTCCTGACTTTCACGCTTACTGATGCGTAATTGTCGCAGGTCGGCATGCGGTGGACGCGCGGGCAGGGGCATGGCGGTGTATGCGGCCGGTCGGGCAAGCATGGATTCGCTCATGAAATCGTTTGGCATGGCCAGTCTCCTCGTTGACGGGTGAAAACGCAGTATTCCACCGTGTCGCTTCGCAGCCACCTAGCAAAGCTGCTAGTACCCTTCGTGAGTAAATTGCCCGAACCTTCATGCCTGTCGCATAGAAATTTTCGTCAACATACAGGGAGAACGACATGGCACTGCAAATCAATATCGCTGCACGGCACGAATTCCATTCCCGCGATTTGCGCGAAATGCATACGTTGCGCGCTAAAGTGTTCCAGGGCCGGCTAGGTTGGGAAGTGCCCGTGTTGTCTGGAATGGAAATCGACGGCTACGACGCGCTCGAGCCGCACTACATGATGATGCGCGATTCCGGCGAAGGCATGCTGCGCGGTTGCTGGCGCCTGCTGCCGACCGACGGCCCCTACATGCTGAAGGACTCCTTCCCGCAACTGCTGCACGGGCAGCCGGCGCCCTGCGATGAACACATCTGGGAGTTGTCGCGCTTTGCCATCGAAACCGGCGGCGGCAGCCAGTTCGGCTTCTCCGAAATCACGATGGAGTCCTTCGCCGCGATCACCCGCTACGGGTACGAACACGGGATCGAGAAGTATGTGACGGTGACCACGACCGCGATCGAGCGCCTGCTGCGCCGTGCCGGCATCGTGACCGAGCGTCTCGGGCCGCCCCTGGTGATCGGGGTCGAGACGGCGGTGGCCTTGTACGTCGATATCGATGCGAGCTATCCGGCGGTGGTGCGCTACGGAGCGGGCAAGCAGCGCTCCTACGGGTTGCCGCAGTAAGGGTCTTCAGGCCAGCGCGAGCCGCATCGGTTGCTCCATCCGGTTCGCTCCCGGACGCTGCGGCTGCGGCTCTCCCGCCTCGCGGAACCCGGCGCGCGCATACAGGCGACGTGCGGCGTCGTTGCCGCACACCACGCCCAGCTCCATGGCAAGCGCGTTGCGCGCGCGTGCCCAGTCGAGCGCGGCGGCGAGCAGCGCGGCGCCCACGCCATGGCCGCGTGCCTCTGGCGCCACCCACAACTGGTACAGCCTGGCCAGGGAGGGATCGGCCGCGTCGGCCTTGGCCCAGGCCAGGCCGGCCCCGGCGCCGCCGGCCTCGGCCACCAGCGGCAGCTCGCGCCCGGACGTGGCGCCCAGTGCCAGGCGCCAGGCCCAATCATGGTCGCCGCGCGCTTCTTCCTCGGCCAGCGTGCTGGCGAAGGCCTCGGGCGCCTGCGCCAGCGCGCGCAGGCGCAGGGCGCGGTACAGCGGCCACTCGTGCGGCGCCAGCGCACGCACGGCGACAGCGCGCCCGGCACCGGGGAGCGTGGCCGCCGCGCCACCCGCACCCGGCCTCATGCGAGCTGCTGCCACAGGAAGGAATAGGTCAGCGCCCACATGCGCGCCTGCTGGGAATTGTTGGCCGCGCCGGCATGGCCGCCTTCCGTGTTTTCCCAGTACAGCACGGCGTGCCCCTGTTCTTCCATGCGCGCGGCCATCTTGCGCGCGTGGCCCGGATGCACGCGGTCGTCGCGGGTCGAGGTGGTCAACAGCACTTTCGGATACTGCTTGTCCGCGAAGACGTTGTGGTAGGGCGAGTACTTGCCGATATGGTCCCACTGCCGCGGATCGTCCGGGTCGCCGTATTCGCCCATCCACGACGCCCCGGCCAGTAGCTTGTGGTAGCGCCGCATGTCCAGCAGCGGCACCTGGCAGACGACGGCGTTGAACAGGTCGGGACGCTGGGTCAGGGCGGCGCCCACCAGCAGGCCGCCATTGCTGCCGCCCATGATGCCGAGGTGGCGCGGGCTCGTGAGTTTGCGCTCGACGAGGTCTTGCGCCACCGCGAGGAAATCGTCGAAGGCCCTCTGGCGCTTTTCCTTGAGCGCCGCCTGGTGCCAGCGCGGCCCGAACTCGCCGCCGCCGCGGATATTGGCCAGTACGTACACGCCGCCTTTTTCCAGCCAGCCGGCGCCCAGCATGCCGCTGTAGGCCGGTTTCAGGGACACTTCGAAGCCGCCGTAGCCATACAGGACGGTCGGATTCCTGCCGTCCGCTTGCGCGCCATGCGCCATGACGACGAAGTAGGGCACCATCGTTCCATCCCGCGAGCGCGCCTCGAACTGGGACACCCTGTACGGTGTCGCATCGAACCAGGCCGGCATCGCCTTCAGGCGTTCGCGCCCGTCGCTGCCGACCTGGCCCAGGTAGAGGGTGGTCGGCGTCAGGAAATCGTTCACGCTCAAAAAATAGTCGTCCGATTCGACTTCGTCGAGCGCCGCCACGCCGAGCGTGCCGATGCCGGGCGTGGCGACCTCGCGCCGCTGCCAGGCACCGTCGACGCGGCGCAACTCCACCAGGCGGTTCTTCACCTTGTCGAGGACGGTGAGCAGCAGGGCGCTGCGGGTGACGGCCACGCCGTCGAGGGAACTGGTCGCCGTGGGCGTGAACAGCGGCGCGAAATCGCGCTCGCCGTCCAGGAAGCGGGCAATGTCGATGGCCAGCAGGCTGCCCTGCGGCCAGGTGCGGCCTCCCGCCGACCAGTCCGAGCGCAGTTCGACCAGCAGCTGGTCGCGCACGGCGAAGGCGTTGGCGTCCTCGGGTTTCTCGATCTTCACCAGTTGGCCGCCCGCGCGCAGGAACAGTTCGCTGCTGTAGAAGCCGATCTGGCGCGTGACGAAATCGCGCTCGAAGCCGGGCGTGAGGTCGCGCCGGGCCGACGCCGACAAGTCGCCCGTGCCCGCTTCGAACACCAGGCGCGCATCCGCCAGGGGCGTGCCGCGCTTCCATTCCTTGACGATGCGCGGGTAGCCCGAGTCGGTCATCGTACCCGCTCCGAAGTCGGTGGCGACGAACAGGGTGTCCTGGTCGATCCAGCCGACGCTGCCTTTCGATTCGGGCAGCGTGAAGCCGTCGGCGACGAAGGCGCGCTCCACGAGGTCGAATTCGCGCACCACTTCGGCATCGCCCCCGCCGCGCGAGAGCGAGACCAGGCAGCGCGTGCCGCGCGGCGCGAGGAAGGTGGCGCCTGCCCAGACCCAGTTCTCGTTCTCCGCCTGCGCCAGGGCGTCGAGGTCGATCACCGTTTCCCAGCGGGGCGCATCCTTGCGGTACTCGGCAAGCGTGGTGCGGCGCCAGATGCCGCGCTCGTGCACGGCGTCGCGCCAGAAGTTGTACAGCCGGTCGCCATGCTTGCGTACGTGAGGGATACGCTCCCTGGCGTCGAGGATGCCCTGCAGGCGCGCGCGCAGCGCGTCGTGCGCCGGCCCGCCCAGCACCTCTTCCGAGAGCGCATTGCGGGCGCGCACCCAGTCCAGGGATTTGTCGCCGCCGACGTCTTCCAGCCAGGCATGCGGGTCGTGCGGCGCATCTTGCGCCCCATCCGCGTCGGCGCCGCCCGCCGCCGGTCCTGGCACCACCTTTGCTGCCGCTTCGCTCATCCCGCATCCTCTCTGCCGGGCGCCCCATGGCGATCCGTGCGCATGTATGTTCGCATATATATTAGCAACAATCTTCCGGCCCCAGGTCCACGGGCTCCCCGGCATCGTCCCGCCTTTCGCCGCGCGCCCAAAAAGGGTATCCTGTTGCGCCTGAGCTGCCCAATCGACCACGCCCCTTGATGTCCTCCACGATCACCCCCGGCCTGCTGATTTTGCACGGCAACCAGATGGAAATGCTGCGCGCAGCCGTCTTCGACTGGCTGCGCGGGCATCCGCTCGGGCCGCTGGAGCAGGAAACCATCCTGGTGCAGTCGAACGGTTTCGCCGAATGGCTCAAGATCGCGCTGGCCGAGGAGCTCGGGGTGTGCGCGGCGACGCGGGTGGCGCTGCCGGCGCGCTTCCTGTGGGAAGCCTACCGCGCCATGCTCGGGCGCGAACGCGTCCCCAGCCGCTCGCCCTTCGACCGCGATCCGCTGACCTGGCGCCTGATGCGCCTGCTGCCGACGCTCTTGCGGGAACCCGTGTTCGCGCCGCTCACGCATTTCCTGGGCGACGGCTGCCCGGAACGGCGCCTGCAGCTGGCCGAGCGCCTGGCCGACCTGTTCGACCAGTACCAGGTCTACCGCGCCGACTGGCTGACCGACTGGGAAGTCGGGCGCGACCAGCTGCGCCGCGCCGGCGGCGACGCGCTGCCGCTGGCGCCCGACCAGTGCTGGCAGGCGCGGCTCTGGCGCGCCGTGCACGACAGCGTGCCGCCGATGCAGCGCGGCAGCGGGCGCGCCGCGATCCACGAAGTGTTCGTCGCCAAGATCCTGTCGGGCGAGCCGCCCGTATCGCCGCTGCCGCGCCGGGTCGTGCTGTTCGGCATGTCCGCCCTGCCGTACCAGACCTTGCAGGCGATCGCCGCGCTGTCGCGCCACACGCAGGTGCTGCTGGCCGTGCCCAATCCATGCCAGTTCTACTGGGGCGACATCATCGAGGGGCGCGAACTGCTGAAAGCGGCGCACAAGCGCCAGCCGGCGCGCGGCGGCGTCGACCTGGCGGCCTTGCCGATGGAAGAACTGCACGCGCACAGCCATCCGCTGCTGGCAAGCTGGGGCCGCCAGGGACGCGACTTCGTGCGCATGCTCGACGAATTCGACAACGAGGCGGGCCGTCCCGAAGTGGCCGGCAGCGCCAGGCTGCGCGTCGACCTGTTTTCCGACGGCGACGGCGAGACCCTGCTGCAGCAGGTGCAGGCCGCGGTGCGCGACATGCGCCCGCTGTCAGAGCATACGCGCCTGCCGCCCGCGCCCGGAGACCGCTCGATCGAGTTCCACGTCGCCCACAGCACCCAGCGCGAGGTCGAGGCCCTGCACGACCGGCTGCTCGCGATGTTCGAGCAGGACCCGACCCTGCGCCCGCGCGACATCGTCGTCATGGTGCCCGACATCGATACCTTCTCGGCCGCCATCCACGCGGTCTTCGGCCAGCACAGGCGCAGCGACCCGCGCCACATCCCGTTCGAGATCGGCGACACGCGCGACCGCAGCGTGAACCCCCTGCTGGTCGCCCTCGAATGGCTGCTGCGCCTGCCGCAGCAGCGCTGCCGCCAGAGCGAGATCCGCGACCTGCTCGACGTGCCGGCCGTGGCCGCGCGCTTCGGCCTGCGCGAAGACGACCTGCCCACCCTGGGCGCCTGGATCGACGGCGCCGGCGTACGCTGGGGCCTCGACGGCGAGCACCGCGCCGGCCTCGGCCTCGGCGCGGCCGGCGAGCAGAACGCCTGGATCTTCGGCGTGCGGCGCATGCTGCTGGGGTATGCCAGCGGCGCCGGCGCGCGCTTCGGCGACATCGAACCGTATGCCGAAGTCGGCGGGCTCGACGCCGCGCTGGCCGGCTCGCTGGCCCAGTTCGTCGAATGCCTGCTCGCCTGGCGCGCGCGCCTGGCGCAGGCGCGTGCCCCGGTGGAATGGGGCGTGCAGGCGCGCGCCTTGCTCGCCGACTTCTTCGACGGCCGCGAGGAAGGCGACCGCATCACGCTGGCCCAGTTGGGCGAAGCCCTGAACTGCTGGATGGAGATGACGGAGGCGGGCGGCTTCGACGAGCCGGTGCCGCTCGCGGTGCTGCGCGAAGCCTGGCTCGGGCAGATCGACCAGCCGACCCTGAACCACCAGTTCGTCTCCGGCGGCGTCACCTTCTGCACCCTGATGCCGATGCGCGCGGTGCCGTTTCGCGCCGTCTGCCTGCTCGGCATGAACGACGGCGACTTCCCGCGCCGCGCGCCGCAGAACGACTTCGACCTGCTGGCGATGGCGGGCATGGGCCGCCCCGGCGACCGCTCGCGCCGCGACGACGACCGCTACCTGATGCTGGAGGCGCTGCTGGCCGCGCGCGACAAGCTCTACGTGAGCTGGGTCGGGCGCAACGTGCGCGACAACAGCGAGCAGCCGGCCTCGGTGCTGGTGGCGCAGCTGCGCGACTACCTGCACGCGGGCTGGGATGTCGACCTCGCCACGCTCACCACCGAGCACGCGCTGCAGCCGTTCAGCCGGCGCTATTTCGAGGAAGGCGGCTTGCCGACCTATGCGCGCGAGTGGCGCGCGGCCCACCGGGTGGAAGCCGAGGGCGCCCTGGACGCCTTGCCGGCCTACGAACTGGAGCCGGACTTTCGCCTGAAACTGTCCGAGCTGGTGAACTTCGTGAAGCAGCCGGCGCGCTATTTCTTCCGGCGCCGCCTGGGCGTCGTGTTCAATGCGGCCGACGTCATCGGCGAGGACGAGGAACCGTTCGCGCTCGGCGCGCTCGACCGCTACTTCCTGGAAGACAGCCTGCTCGACGATTCCGGCAAGGTCGAGGACCTCGACGAGGTGCGCCAGATGCTCGGCGCGCGCGCCGAACGCCTGGCGCGCGAAGGCGTGCTGCCGATCGGCCTGGTCGGGCGCCAGTGGCAGCAGCAGCTGGTCGACGGCCTGGTGCCGGTGCGCCGCGCCTGGCTGGAACTGGGCCGCCGCTTCCCGCTGCCGGCGCCGAAACTGGCGATCAGCCTCGACTTCGACGGCGTGCTGCTGGAAGACTGGATCGACCGCCTGCGCACCGACGGCGGGAAGACGGCCTGGCTGATGCAGATTTCCTCGAAGGTGCTGGACAAGGCCGGCGCGCCGCGCGGAGAGAAACTGATCGGGCCCTGGCTGCGCCAACTGGCCGCGAGCGCGCTCGGCGTCGGCGCCACCGGTTACCTGGTGGCGCGCGACGCGACGGTGACGATGGCGCCGCTCGCGCGCGCGGATGCCCTGGCCGTGCTGGGCAACCTGGTCCACCTGTGGCGGTGCAACCTCGACGCGCCGCTGCCGGTGGCCTGCAAGACGGCGCTCGCCTTGCTGCAAGGGGCCGATCCGCGCAAGGCCTACGACGGCGGCTACGAGCTCCCCGGCGAGGTCGAGGAACCCTGCCTGGCGCGCCTGTGGCCGCAATTCGCGCTGCTGGTCGCCGCCGGCGGCTGGCCGGACCTGGCGCACGATCTGTACGGCGCCCTGGCGCACTGGCTGCGGGAACAGATCCAGGTGACGCCGCATGGAGCAGACGCATGAGCCAGCTGCTCGACGCGCTGACCTTCCCGCTGCACGGCTCGCGCCTGATCGAAGCGAGCGCCGGCACCGGCAAGACCTGGACCATCGCCGCGCTCTACCTGCGCCTGGTGCTGGGCCACGGCGCCGGCAATGGCTACGCGCGTCCGCTGCTGCCTTCCCAGATCCTGGTGATGACGTTTACGCGCGCCGCCACGCGCGAACTGGCCAACCGCGTGCGCGAGCGCCTGGTGGGGGCCGCCGCCTATTTCCGCGGCGAGGGCGAGGGCGCCGATCCCTACCTGGAAGCCCTGGCCGGCAGCTATGCGAGCGATGCCGAACGCCGCATCGCCGCGCACCGCCTGGTGCTGGCGGCCGAGACGATGGACGAGGCGGCGATCTTCACCATCGACGCCTGGTGCCAGCGCATGCTGCGCGAGCATGCCTTCGATTCCGGCAGCCTGTTCGACGAGGAACTCGTCAGCGACGAGCGCATGCTGTTCGAGGATGCCGCGCACGACTACTGGCGCCAGCATGTCTACCCCCTGGACAGCGGCGCGCTGGCGGCGGTGCTGGATGTCTGGCGCGATGTCGAGGCGCTCAAGGAGGCGGTGCGCGAGCTGGTGCAGCGCGCGGCCACGCTCGGCATGGACGATCCCGAGCCGCTGGCGAGCCTGGTCGCGCGCGTGCAGCGCAGCCTGCAGGCCGAACTCGCGTCCTTGAAGGAAGGCTGGTTCGAGCGCGCCGGCGAGATGGAGCGCTGGATCGCCGGGCAGCGCGAGCGCAATCCGAAAGCCTTCAACGGCAACAAGATGCGCGTCGATTCGGTGCCGAAATGGTTCGAGGCGCTGCGCGCCTGGGCGCAAGATCCGGCGCTGCTCGCCCCGGAGATCAACGAGACCGCGTGGAAGCGCCTGGCGCCGGCGGGCCTGGAAGACGCCTTCGGCAAGGACTTCCATGCCGTGGTGCCGGAATGCTTCGGCTGCACCGACGGCTTGCGCGCGGCGCTGGCGGCCATCGCGCCGCTCTCGCACGCGCTGCTGCGCCATGCGGCCGGGCACATCGCGCGCCGCATCGCGGAACTGAAGACGCGCAACCGCCAGTTCGGCTTTGCCGACATGCTCAGGCGCCTGAAGGACGCACTGGAAGGGGCCAACGGGGAGGCGCTGCGCGCACGCATCGTCGCCCAGTTCCCGGTCGCACTGATCGACGAATTCCAGGACACCTCGCCCGACCAGTACGCGATCTTCAACCTGCTCTACCGGGTGGCCGCCAACGACCCCGGACAGGGCCTGTTCCTGATCGGCGACCCGAAGCAGTCGATCTACGGTTTCCGCGGCGCCGACATCCACAGCTATCTCGCCGCCCGCGGCGCGACCGAGGGCCGGCATTACCAGCTCGGCACCAACTGGCGCTCGACCGCGGCGCTGGTGGAGGCGGTCAACCAGCTGTTTCGCCACGCCGAAGGCGACCGGCAGCACCCGGGCCACGCGGCCGGCGCCTTCCGCTTCCGGCGCGGCGGCGTCAATCCGCTGCCTTTCGAGCCGGTCCGCGCGGCTGGACGGCGCGCCGAACTGGTCGGCGTCGACGGCCCCTGTCAGGCGCTGGCCCTGTGCACGGTCGAACAGGAAGACATGAATGTCGAGCAATACCGCACCTTCTTCGCCGACCACTGCGCCGAGCACATCGTCACGCTCCTGAACCACCCGCAGGTCGGTTTCGCCGAGGAGGGCCGGTTCCAGCGGCTGGTGCCGGCCGATATCGCCATCCTGGTGCGCGACCGGCGCGAAGCCGCCGCCATCCGCCAGGCGCTGGTGCGCCGCAAGGTCGCCAGCGTCTACCTGTCGGACAAGGATTCGGTCATCGAGAGCGAAGAGGCGGCGGACATGCTGCGCTGGCTGTACGCGGTCGCCAGTCCCCTCGACGGCGCGCTGGCGCGCGCGGCCCTGGCCACGCGTACGGCCGGCCTGCCGCTGGCCGAGCTGGCGCGGCTGTCAGGCGACGAAGCCGCCTGGGAAGAGCGGGTCGAGCAATTGAAGGCCCTGCACCAGTCCTGGCAGCGCCAGGGCGTGCTGGCGATGCTGCGCCGCTTCATCCACGAGCTCGGCCTGCCGGCGCGCCTGCTGCGCGAGCCGGGCGGCGAGCGCCGGCTCACCAACCTGCTGCACCTGGCCGAACTGCTGCAGCAAGCCAGCACCCAGCTCGACGGCGAGCAAGCCCTGATCCGCTGGTTCGCCGAACAGATCGAGGGCCTGGGCGAGGGCGGCGAAGAGCGCGTGCTGCGCCTGGAAAGCGACGCCGAACTCGTCAAGGTCATCACGGTGCACAAGTCGAAGGGCCTGGAATACCCGCTCGTCTACCTACCTTTCGCCGTCACCGCGCGCAAGACCGACAAGCGCAACCGCAGCTTCTTCGAGTACGTGCACGAGGATGGCGGACGCCGCATCGACCTGGCGCTGTCGGACGAGGCCCTGGAGGCCGTGGACCGGGCACGCCTGGAAGAAGACTTGCGCCTCCTGTATGTGGCGCTGACGCGCGCGCGCCACTTCCTGTGGCTGGGCGTGGCGGCGGTATCGAGCCGGAAGAAGGGAGAGAACCGGCTGCACGAGTCGGCCCTCGGCTACCTGCTCGGCGGCGGCGCGCCGGTGCCGGCCGCCTCGCTCGGCGAGCACCTCGGGCGCCTGCGCGGCGCGTGCGCCGGGATCGAACTGCGCACGCTCGACCCGCTCGACGGCTGCACCATGCTCGACCGGGTCGAGGAGCGCGCGGCCTTGAGCGACGCGCCGCCGTTCTCGGCCGACTTCGAGCGCAACTGGTCGGTCGGCTCCTTCACCTCGATCACGCGCCACACGACGGCCCCGCCCATGCGCGCGGCCGAGGAAACGCTGATGGAGGACGAGGAAGCCGCGCCGGCGCCGCGCGTCGAGGACGCGCCCTGGCACCGTTTCCCGCGCGGCTCGGTGCCGGGCAACTTCCTGCACGAGCAGCTCGAATGGCTCGGGCAGGAAGGCTTCGACGGCATCGACGACCCGCATGTCGACACCCGCCTGGCGCAGCGCATCGAACGTGCCGGCTGGGGCCACCGGCTCGAGGACACGCTGGCCTGGCTGCGCACGATCGTCGCGACGCGCCTGCCGCCGGTGGGCGCCAGCCTTTCCGAGATCGTCGACACGGTGCCGGAAATGGAATTCTGGTTCCCGAGCGACGGCCTCGACCTGGGCGAGCTGGACCGCCTGTGCCGCCGCCGGCTGCTCGGCGAGACGGCGCGGCCGACCCTGCCCGAACGCGCGCTGCACGGCATGCTCAAGGGCTTTGCCGACCTCGTGTTCGAGCACGAGGGCAAGTACTGGGTGCTCGACTACAAATCGAACGCGCTGGGGCCGAACGACGCCGCCTATACCCGGCGCGCGATGGAGGAGGGGATGGCCGGGCACCGCTACGACATCCAGGGCGCGATCTACATGCTGGCGCTGCACCGCCTCCTGAAAAGCCGCCTGGGCGACGCCTACGACCCGGCGCGCCAGCTGGGCGGCGCCGTCTTCCTGTTCCTGCGCGGGATCGCCAACACCTCGACGCATGGCTGCTGCCTGCTCGAGCCGGACGTCGCGCTGCTCGACGGCCTGGACCAGCTCCTGGGGAGATGACGCATGACGCATGATGTCCGGGCCGCCGTTTCTCCAGCCGCCCTGTGGGAGGAAGCGATGCACCTGACCGAGGCCGGCCAATTGCGCCGCCTCTCCATGGCCTTTGCCCGCTTCGTCGATTCGCTCGGCCCGGTCGCGCCGCCGCTGCTGCTGGCCGCGCTGGTGCTGTCCGAACTCGAAGGGCGCGGACACAGCTGCCTGCAGATGGCGGACCTGGCGCGCGACCCGGCGGGCCTGCTCGGGTGGACGAGAGAACAGTGGCAGGCCCTGGCGGGCAGCGTCGCGCCGCTGCCGAAAAACGCGAAAGCCTGGGCCGCGCAGCTGGCCGCCTGCGAGCAGGTGTGGCAAGTCGGGCAATTCGACTACGGCGCGCCGCTGGTGTTCGATGGCGAACGCCTGTACCTGCGGCGTTACTGGCGCGACGAGACCCTGGTGGCCGACAGCATCCGCGCGCGCGCGCTGGCGACGCACCCGGTCGAATCGACCGGGGTGCGCAGCTGGCTCGACCTGCTGTTCGCCTCCCAGCGCGTCCAGCAAAAGCCGGACTGGCAAAAGCTGGCGTGCGCGGTGGCGCTGCGCGGCTCGGTGGCGATCATCACCGGCGGCCCCGGCACCGGCAAGACCTATACCGTGGCGCGCCTCCTGGCGCTGCTGTTCGCCGTGGCCCCGGACGCGGCCCGCCAGCGCATCGCGCTGGCCGCGCCGACCGGCAAGGCCGCCGCGCGCTTGAAGCAGTCGATCGACAAGGCGCTCACCGATCTCGCCGAGCGCGTCGGCGAGGCGCTGCCGCTGCGCGAACTGACCGGCCGCATGGGGGCCGCGCGCACCCTGCACAGCCTGCTCGGGGCGCGTCCCGATACCCGCAGCTTCGCCCACCACGCCGGCAATCCACTGGAGGTGGACGTCCTGATCGTCGACGAAGCCTCGATGGTGCACCTGGAAATGATGGCCTGCCTGCTCGACGCGCTGCCGCCCGGCGCGACCCTGATCCTGCTGGGCGACAAGGACCAGCTGGCCTCGGTGGAAGCGGGCGCCGTGCTCGGCGACCTGTGCCACGACGCCCAGTCCGGCGGCTACAGCGGCGCCACCGCCGATTACGTGTTCGAGGCCAGCGGCGAGGAACTGCCGCCGGAATACCTGGGCCATGGCGGCCCGCTGGCCCAGCAAACCGTGATGCTGCGCCACAGCCGCCGCTTCGGCGGGCCGATCGGGCAACTGGCGCTGGCCGTGAACGCGGGCGAGGCCGATGCGGCCGCGGCCGTGCTGCGCGGCGGCGGTGCGGGCGCGCTGCGCTGGATCGAGGGCGCGCACCAGCACCAGGTCGTGACCCTGGCCCTGGCGGGCTACCAGCCCTGCCTGGAGCTGCTGCGCGCGGGGCCGCAGGGAGCGCATGAGGACTGGGTGCGCGCCGTATTGCAGCGCTTCGAGGCCTTCCGCATCCTGTGCGCGGTGCGCGAGGGGGAGTGGGGCGTGTCGGGCCTGAACACGGCGATCGAGGCCAGCCTGCGGGCGGCCGGGCTCCTGCCCCGCGCCGGCGAATGGTATGTCGGACGCCCGGTGATGGTGACGCGCAACGATTATGGCACCCGCGTCTTCAACGGCGACATTGGCCTGACCCTGGGCGACCCGGCGCGTCCCGGTTCGCTGCGCGTCTACTTCCTTGAAGGCGACGACGTGCGCAGCGTGCTCGCGACCCGCCTGCGCAGCGTCGAGACGGCGTTCGCGATGACGGTGCACAAGTCGCAGGGGTCGGAATTCAGCCACACGGTGCTGGTGCTGCCGGAAGACCGCCACGGCATCCTGACGCGCGAGCTGGTGTACACGGGGATCACGCGGGCGAGCACCGCGTTCACGCTGGTGACGCCGCACGCGCCGGTGCTGGCCGAGGCCGTGGCGAGAAGGACGCACCGGGCCAGCGGGTTACGGCATTTGATCGAGCGGTAGCGGCGGCCGCAAGGGCCTCCCGCAACCGCTCCGCGGGTGGGTAAGCCGGTCAGCCGTCCAGCCCCTTGCGCAGCAGCTCGTCCACCAGCCGGTTCATGTCCACGCCGCGCTCCCCGGCCAGCGCCTGCAGTCGCGCCACCAGGTCGCCATTGAGCTTGACGGCGAACGGTACCAGGCCCAGTGCGCGGTCGCGGTCGCGGTCGCGGTCGCGCTGTTCGCGGCGGTCGGCCGGGGCGGCGTCGCCGGCGCCGAACGATGCGCTGCGGGTGCCCATCTGGTTCATGATTTTCTTGGCATCGCTCTTGGCAAGGTCGGCTTTTTTCATTGTCTGCTTTCACACGGGTTATTCGAACCGCATTCTACCTGCGATGGGCCATGGGCAGCGCGATGCAGCCCGGTCCGGCGCCGCGGCCGGGCCGGAACGCAAAAAGGGATGCGGGCACACGGCCCGGCATCCCTTTTCGTGAACGGCGCAAGGGCCCGCGGGCCCTGCGCCTGCCATCAATTGCGGCGCTTGCGCACCACGACGACCTTCTTCTTGGTCGCGACCACGCGCGCCTTGCTGCGCACGCCGGCTTTCGCCTTGACCTTCACGACCCGGCCGCCGGCGGCCTTGATGCGCAGGCCCGTGCCGCCGGCCTTCAGGCGCGGAGCGCGGCCGCCGGCCTTGATGATGCTGGCCGAGCGCGCCGCCTTGGCAATGCGTCCCACCGGGGCTTCTTCGCCGGCGATGTGGCGGCGCACGTTCAGGGCGTCGAGGATGCGGGCCGACGAGGCGCCGGCGTTGAGCAGCACCATCGTCGCGTTCTTGCCGGCGGCCTTGATGCTCATGATCAGGCAGCGGCCGGCTTCCTGGGTATAGCCGGTCTTCGACAGGCCGATGTCCCAGCCCTTGGCGCCGACCAGGCGGTTGGTGTTGCGGTACTCGACCCCGCGGCCGTTGATGTTGATGATGTTCTTGGCGTCGGTCGTCTGCTCGCTGATCTCCGGGTAGGCGGCGGCGGCGCGCGCCATCTTCACCAGGTCCGGACCGTTCGAGCGGTTGTTCGGCGACAGCCCGGTCGGCTCTTCGATGACGGTGTTGTGCATGCCGAGCGCGGCGATCTTGCGGCGCACGGCGGCCTTGAAGGCGACGAAGCCGCCCGGATAGGTGCGGCCCAGCGCGGCGGCGGCGCGGTTGTCCGAGGACATCAGGGCCAGCTGCAGCACGTCGCGGCGCGGGATGCTGGCACCGACCGGCACGCGCGAGGTGCTGTGTTTCAGGGTATCGACATCGCTGCGGTCGATTTCGATCAGCTCGTCCATGTTTTGCCTGGCATCGAGGATGACCATCGCGGTCATCAGCTTGGTCAGCGAAGCGATGGGAAGGATGGCGCTGGCGTTCTTTTCCAGCAAAATCTTGCCGGTGTCGTCTTCGACCACCAGGACCGATTGCGAACCGAACGGCACCGCGATTGCGGCAGCGGACGAGATCGACAACAGGACGGCGGCGAACAGTTTCTTGATCATGGGTGTCAGTAGGTGTTGGGAATGATGGCCAGGCGCCAGGCTTGGCGCCGTATTTACTTGCTCTGCGGCACATCTAAGCCATGAAAGATAGCACTCGCATTTCCTACTGTCTATGGCGCACAAGCAAAAACCAGGCTCGACTGTGACTTTTCGTGACAAAAAAGGCCCTGCGTTGTCGCAGGGCCTCCAGGGCAGGGCTAATTCATTGCTGCATCGCACACGGGACGCTTATTTCGACTGGTAGATCTTGTCGAATTCGCCACCGTCGTCGAAGTGAACTTTCTGCGCATTGCGCCAGCCGCCGAACAGCTCGTCCACCGAGAACAGCGCGATCGGCTTGTAGTTGGCCGCGAATTTCTTCATGACCGCTTCGTTGCGCACGCGCAGGTAGTGCTTGGCACCGATTTCCTGGCCGACCGGGGTGTAGAGGAAGTTCAGGTAAGCCGTCGCCTGCTTGCGCACGCCGCGGCGGTCGACCACCTTGTCGACCACGGCCACCGGCGACTCGGCCAGGATCGACACGGCCGGGTAGACCACCTCGAAATTGTCGCCGAACTCGGCGCGTACCATGCTCACCTCGTTCTCGAACGTCACCAGGGCGTCGCCGATCTGGCGCTGGGTAAAGGTGGTGGTGGCCGCGCGGCCGCCGGCGTCGAGGATCGGCACGTTCTTGAAGATGCGGGTAACGAGCTCGCGCGCCTGGGCTTCGGTGCCGCCCTTCTTTTTCAGCACCGAGCCCCAGGCCGCCAGGTAGGTATAGCGGCCGTTGCCTGCGGTCTTGGGATTTGGGATGATGACCTGCACGCCCGGCTTGGCCAGGTCGTCCCAGTTCCGGATCGCCTTCGGGTTGCCTTTCCGGACCAGGAACACCATGGTCGAGTAATACGGCGCCGCATTGTTCGGGAACTTCTTGGCCCAGTCCTTGACCACGAGGCCGCGGTCGGCCAGCATGTCGATGTCGTTAGCCTGGTTCATCGTCACCACCGACGCTTCCAGGCCATCGGCCACGGCGCGCGCCTGCTTGCTCGAGCCGCCGTGCGACTGCTTGATCGTCACCGTCTCGCCCGTGCTCTTTTTCCAGCTCTCGATGAAGGCCGGGTTGATGTCCTTGTACAATTCGCGCGCCACGTCATACGAGACGTTGAGCAGCTCGGGCGCGGCGGCGTTGGCGGCCAGCGGCAGCGCGGCGCCGACCGCAAGCGCGAGGATCCAGCGGCGCAGGGGATTGAGGGGGTGGCGTGGCATATTTTTCTCGCTTTTATCTACAATGGAAACAGCGTCCATGTTCCATTTATTCAGAAGAAAACGGAAGAATAATTTCGTCATATGCTTAGAAGCTGTCTGGACAGGTGGTGCGAGCGGCGGTCTTGCGCGCGCCAGTAATAGACCCAAAGCAATGTATGCATGGCCTTCGGCAAGCTCTGCGGCTTTCAGTGTATAGTCCGGACATTCGCAGGAGCCGTCAAAAGCGTGTTTTTGGGCAATAGAATCAGTCATTACGAGTTACTGGGTAGCGTTCATGGGTATCGACATTCGCAAAGCAGCACCGCTTGATGCTGCACCGGCCTGCAACCTGCTGCGCCGCTCGATCGAGCAGGGCTGCGCGCCCGACCACTGCGGCCGTCCCGATATCCTCGATACCTGGCTCGCCAACAAGAACCCGGAAAACGTCGCCGCCTGGTTCGCCTCTCCCACCAACCACGCCATCGTCGCCGAACGCGATGGAGAACTACTGGGACTGGCCCTGCTGACGCAGGCCGGCAAGCTTGCCCTCTGCTACGTCGAACCGGGCGCCTTGCGCATCGGCGTCGGCCGCGCCCTGCTGGCCGCGGTCGAAGCCCAGGCGCGCGCCTGGAACATCGGCAAGCTCTTCCTGCACAGCCCTGCGAGCAGCACCACCTTCTTCGAACGCCACGGCTACGCCAATGCCGGCCAGGAAAAATCCTGCTTCGGGCTCGAATGCAGCCTGATGTGGAAGCAGCTCGACGCCGACCCGCTCGAGGCCGACGCCAAGCGCAAGCGCTTCTGCAACTGCAGTCAATAATCACCTAAAACCAACAGGACACGTCTTTGACGGCTGAACTCGTTACGCTATAGTACGGGCTTCGCAAAGATGAGTACCTTATGGCTTCCCGCAGAGATTTTCTTGAATACGGCATGCGCCTGTCCGCGCTCGGCGTGCTTGCCCCGGCCCTCGCCGGCCAGGCCCAGGCGGCGCCGCAAGCCGCTCCCAGCGACCTCACGCCCCCGCCCGACCTGTTCGACGCCCAGTTGCTCGACCTCGATTTCTGGGTCAAGCCGCGCACGCTCAGCGTGACGCGTCCGGCCAGCGGCGAGCGCACCAAGCTCCTGTACTGGAAAGACGGCGAAGTGATCGACTCCGCCTACCAGGAACTGTGCCATATGCTGCGCGACGTCAACGGCCGCGAAACCGCGCCGATCGACCCGAAACTGCTGGAGATGCTGTGGGGCACCCAGGCCTTCATCGCCCGCTACGGTCTCGAGCAGCCGCTCGAGATCCTTTCGGGCTACCGCACCCCGGCCTCGAACGCACGCCTGCTCGAGCAGGGCATTCCGGCGGCGCGCAAGTCGCTGCACATGAGCGGCAAGGCGGCCGATATCCGCATCTCCAGCCTCAGCGAGGAAGTGCTCGGCGGCCTGATCCGCAGCTTCCGCCAGGGCGGCGTCGGCTATTACTACCGGTCCGGTCCGAAAGGCGGCTGGATCCATGCCGATACCGGGTTGAACCGTACCTGGAAAGGCTGATAAAGCTGATAAAGCTGATAGGGCGTTCGGGCGCGCCGACTGCGTGGTTTTTTGCTATCTTGGGATCTGCGTCGGCAATGACCGCATTGCCGCTCGCGCGACTGATCTTTTGAAGGAGACCCGTTATGGCAACGATGAACGCACCGACGATGGATCGCCGCACCGGCCCCGAGCGACGCAGCGTGCTGCGCGAAGGCGGCCGCTCGGCCATGTCGGCACTCGATTATCTCGCGATGGCGCTGCTGATCGTCGGCGGCCTGAACTGGGCCATGGTCGGCCTGTTCGAGGTCGACATGGTGGCCACCATCTTCGGCCCCGGCAGCCCGGCGGCGCGCCTGATCTATGTGCTGGTGGGCCTGGCGGCGCTGTATTCGATCTATACGACGGCGAAGTTGGCGGGAGCGAAGCGCCATCGCTGACGATCGCCCGGACCGCGCCATGCGCGTCGGACTCATCTCCGACACGCATGGGCTGCTACGTCCCGAGGCGCTGGACTTTCTCGCCGGCTGCGATCATATCGTCCACGGCGGCGACATCGGCAGCGCCGCCATCCTGGAACGCCTTGCGGCCATCGCGCCGCTGACGGTCGTGCGCGGCAACAACGACCGCGACCCCTGGGCGCGCGCTATTCCCGCCAGCGCCACGATCACGGTCGGCGGCATCCTGCTGCACGCGATCCACGACATCAAGGAACTCGACATCGCACCGCGCCTGCGCGGCGTGCGCGTCGTCGTGTCGGGCCACTCGCACAAGCCGTCCTGCGTCGAGCGCGATGGCGTGCTGTATATCAATCCGGGCAGCGCGGGCCGGCGCCGCTTCAGCTTGCCGGTCTCGGCGGCCGAGCTGCGCATCGGGCCCGGCCTGCAGGCGCGCATCGTGACCCTGGTCCAGGCCTGAAATACGCACCCGGCCCCTGACCGCGGCTGCCGAATACCGTATCATGGGGGCTTGCGCCTTTGACTCTTATCAGCATCCGATGACCGTTCCTCTCGATACGCCCCCACGCTTCCGTCCTCGTCCCTGGATCCATCTCGAAACGCCGCAGGACGTCGAACTCTGGATCGCGGAACACGACCAGGCGATGCAGGAACTGATCAAGCCGCACGAGACCGGCTACGGGGTCTGCTTCACGCTGGCCGAGGGCGGCAACATCTACCTGCAGAGTGCCGAGGATGCGATCGTGCTCGACGTCGACGACGACGCGGCCTGGATCGCGCCGCTGATCGTGGCCGCCACCGGCGTCGCGCCGCCGCGCGGGGCGTGCTGGGTGCTGCCGGCCGACAAGCTGATCCAGCTGGTCATTGGCCTGTCCAGCCTGGTGGCCAGCACCACCATGGTGGTCGGCCACCGCTTCGGTGCGCGCGGGCGTGCGCGCATCGGCTGACCCAGCTGCGGCGATCCAAGCCCCCTGGCATCGCCGCGGGCCAGGAAAAACGGGCGCCAGCGGCGCCCGTTTCAACGATTACATGTTCGGATAATTCGGCCCGCCGCCACCTTCCGGCGTCACCCACACGATGTTCTGCATCGGGTCCTTGATGTCGCAGGTCTTGCAGTGCACGCAGTTCTGCGCATTGATCTGCAAGCGGTCCTGGCCGGCGTCGGTCTTCACGAATTCGTAGACGCCGGCCGGGCAGTAGCGCTGCTCGGGACCGGCATATTTGGCCAGGTTGACATCGACCGGAATGCTGGCGTTCTTCAGCGTCAGGTGCACCGGCTGGTCTTCCGCGTGGTTGGTGTTCGAGATGAACACCGACGACAGGCGGTCGAAGGTCAGCTTGCCGTCGGGCTTCGGATAGACGATCGGCTTGAAGTTCGCGGCCGGCTGCAGGCATTCGTGGTCGGCGTGCTTGTGGCGCAGGGTCCATGGCGCCTTGCCCTTGAAGACGATCTGGTCGATGCCGGTCATGATGGTGCCCAGGTACAGGCCCTTGCTCATCCACGGCTTGAAGTTGCGCGCCGCGTGCAGCTCGGTGTACAGCCAGGATTTCTCGAACGCGGCCGGATAGGCGGCCAGTTCGTCGTGCTGGCGTCCGGCGCCCAAGGCTTCGAAGGCCGCTTCGGCAGCCAGCATGCCGGTCTTGATCGCGCCGTGGCTGCCCTTGATGCGGGAGGTGTTCAGGAAGCCGGCGTCGCAGCCGATCAGGGCGCCGCCCGGGAACACGGTTTTCGGCAGGGACTGCAAGCCCCCCGCGGTGATGGCGCGCGCGCCGTACGAGATGCGCTTGCCGCCTTCGAAGAACTTGCGGATTTCCGGGTGCGTCTTATAGCGCTGGAATTCCTCGTAGGGCGACAGGTAGGGGTTCTGGTAGGCCAGGCCGACCACGAAGCCCACCGCCACCTGGTTGTTTTCCAGATGGTAGAGGAAGGAGCCGCCATAGGTGCTGTTGTCCAGCGGCCAGCCGGCGGTGTGGATCACCAGGCCCGGCTTGTGCAGGGCCGGGTCGATTTCCCACAGCTCCTTGATGCCGATGCCGTAGGTCTGCGGGTCCTTGCCGCGGTTCAAATCGTATTTCGTCATCAGCTGCTTGCCGAGGTGGCCGCGCGAGCCTTCGGCGAAGAAGGTGTACTTCGCGTGCAGTTCCATGCCGAGCTGGAAGGCGTCGGTCGGCTTGCCTTCGCGGTCCACGCCCATGTTGCCGGTGGCGACACCCTTGACCGAGCCATCCTCGTTGTACAGGATTTCAGCGGCGGGGAAGCCGGGGAAGACTTCCACGCCCAGGCTTTCGGCCTGCTGGCCCAGCCAGCGCACGACGTTGGCCAGCGAGATGATGTAGTTGCCGTGGTTGGTCAGCATCTTCGGCACCATGAACGACGGCGTGGCGCGCGCCTTCGTCTCGGTCAGGAACAGGACCCGGTCTTCGGTCACTTCGGTGTTCAGGGGCGCGCCCAGTTCCTTCCAGTTCGGGAACAGTTCGTTGATGGCGATCGGGTCCATGACGGCGCCGGACAGGATGTGGGCGCCCAGCTCGCCGCCTTTTTCCAGTACGCAGACAGAGACCTCCTGGCCTTTTTCGGCGGCGAGCTGCTTCAGGCGGATCGCCGCCGACAGGCCGGCCGGGCCACCGCCGACGATGACGACGTCATACTCCATTGCTTCGCGCGGCCCGTATTGTTCGAGGATGTTGATGGTCTCTGTCATGGTCTTGTGTGGTTAAAAAAATTTAAGCACGAGTGTGCGGCTTTTTCCGTCCGAATGCAACTTTGCCCGCCATTTTAGGGCGAATATTAGATGGCGCCATCTAACGCCTGTAATCTGTGACATCATTATGCCTTCGTCATCATGCGTCTCACCGCACACCAGGACAGGAGCCAACGTGGGCATCGAAGTGAATTTTGAAGGAAAGATTGCGATGGTCACCGGCGCCTCGAGCGGGCTGGGCGCGCGCTTCGCGAAAGCCCTGGCCGGGGCCGGTGCCCAGGTGGTGCTGGCCTCGCGCCGCACCGAACGCCTGAAGGAGCTGCGCGCCGAGATCGAGGCCGATGGCGGCGCGGCGCACGTGGTCAACCTGGACGTGACGGACCTGGCCAGCATCAAGTCGGCGATCGCCCATGCCGAGACCGAGGCCGGCCCGATCGACATCCTGATCAACAACTCGGGCGTGCAAAGCACCCAGCGCCTGCTCGACGTGACCGAGGACGATTACCAGTACATCATGGATACCAACCTGCGCGGCGCCTTCTTCGTCGCCCAGCAGGCCGCCAAGCGCATGATCCAGCGCGCCAAGGGCGACCCGCGCAAGCAGCACCGCATCGTCAACATCGCTTCCGTCGCCGGCCTGCGCGTGCTGCCGCAAATCGGCGTCTACTGCATGAGCAAGGCCGGCGTGGTGCAGATGACGAAGGCGATGGCGGTCGAATGGGGCAAGTACGGCATCAACGTCAATGCCATCTGCCCCGGCTATATCTCGACCGAGATGAACGAGGACTATTTCGGGACCGAGCAGGGCAAGAAGCTGATCGACCTGCTGCCGCGCAAGCGCCCCGGCAAGCCGGAAGACCTCGACGGTTTGCTGCTCCTGCTGGCGGCCGAGGAAGCGCATTTCATCAACGGCGCGATCATCACCGCCGACGACGGCATGACGGCGCAGTAGGCGGCGTAGAATAGCGGACGGTGGCGCCCCTTGCGGCGCCATTTTTTTGTCTTCACGATGGGTGCACGGCATGAGCCACAAGATACTGGTACACACGATGCGCATGGCGGTGCGCTGGGGCGACATGGACGCGATGGGCCATGTCAACAACACGGTCTATTTCCGCTATTTCGAAACGGCGCGCATCGCCTGGCTGGAGCAGGTCGGCGCGCTGCCCGATCCGGCCGCGACCGGGCCGGTGCTGATCAATACCCAGTGTTCGTTCCTCAAGCAACTGACTTACCCGGCCGAGATCGAGGTCAGCTCGCACGTAGGGCCGCCCGGACGCTCGAGCTTTGAAATGACGCACGAGATCCGCGTCGTGGGCGTGGACGGGCAGGCGGGGGCGCTGCATGCCGAGGGCATGGCGAAGATCGTGTGGGTCGATTTCAAGGCCGGGAAATCGGTGCGCTTGCCGGACGAAGTGCGCGCCTTGCTGCCGCCCTGACGCGGCCGGGCGCCTGTCAGCGCGCCACCCCCACCAGCTTGTGTACCAGCTCCGACGACGTCGACGCCGAAAACTTGCGCATCAGCTTGGCCCGGTGCATTTCCACCGTGCGCGGGCTCAGCCCCGTCTCGCGCGCGATCACCTTGCTCGTCTTGCCCTCTACCAGCAGCGCCGCGATCTCGCGCTCGCGCGGCGTCAGCTCGGCCGTCACCGGCCGCTTCTCGCTCACGTCCTCGAAGGTCCACACCCCCGCGCCCAGCGGCTCGGCGGCGTTGAGCGCGCGTCCGGTCACGTGGCACCAGAACAGCTCGCCGTCGCCGCGGCGCATGATGCGCTCGTCGGAATAGCGGCCCTTCGCGTTCATGATCGGCACGATGCGGTCGCCCGTGCGCAGGAACTCGTCCATCGTCGGGTAGAGCACCGCGAAGGACTGGCCGTCGAGGTGGCCGCGGACGTAGCCGAACATCGCGGCCAGCGCCAGGTTCGACGACTGGATCACGCGGTTGACCGAGATGCACATGCCGACCGGCGCATGCTGGAAGATCATCTCGTAGTCGATGGCGTATGATTGGTTCACTGGATCGAGTCTCGGTGCGGGGACGGGGCCATGGCCGGTAGTTCTACGGTATTGTGCTTTGAGTCGGCGTATTCTATGCTGGGATTCTACTCTGCGGTACATAAAGGGATGCGCAAGGGCGGCGCGCCGTGCATTCCCACATCGGGCTTTTCGGCTCATTCATAAAGGGACGGGTATGAACAAAGTGTATCCTGACGCGGCATCGGCGCTGGCCGGTGTCGTGCAAGACGGCCAGACGATCGCGGTCGGCGGCTTCGGCCTGTGCGGCATTCCGGAAGCGCTGATCGAAGCGCTGCGCGACTCCGGCGTCAAGCAACTGACAGCCATTTCCAACAATGCCGGCGTCGACGGCTTCGGCCTTGGCCAGCTGCTGGAAACGCGCCAGATCAAGAAAATGATCGCCTCCTATGTAGGCGAGAACAAGGAATTCGCACGCCAGTTCCTGGCCGGCGAACTCGAACTCGAATTCACCCCGCAAGGCACGCTGGCCGAGAAACTGCGCTGCGGCGGCGCCGGCATCCCGGCCTTCTTCACGAAGACCGGCTATGGCACCATCGTGGCCGACGGCAAGGAAACGCGTGAATTCAACGGCGAACACTATGTGATGGAACTGGCCCTGGTGCCGGATGTCTCCCTGGTCAAGGCCTGGAAAGCCGACAAGGCCGGCAACCTGGTGTTCCGCAAGACCGCGCGCAACTTCAATCCGAACGTCGCCACCGCCGGCAAGGTCTGCATCGTCGAGGTCGAAGAGCTGGTCGAGACCGGCGAGATCGATCCGGACCAGGTGCACACCCCGAGCATCTTCGTGCACCGCATCGTCCACAATCCGAGCCCGGAAAAGCGCATTGAACAGCGCACCGTGCGCGCGAACTGAGACGATTTGACGATTACTTTCGGAGACAGAACATGGCATGGACTCGTGATGAAATGGCCGCGCGCGCGGCGAAGGAACTGCAAGACGGTTTCTATGTGAACCTGGGCATCGGCCTGCCGACCCTGGTGGCCAACTATGTGCCGCAGGACATCGAAGTCTTCCTGCAATCGGAAAATGGCTTGCTCGGCATCGGCCCCTTCCCGACCGACGACGCCGTCGACGCCGACCTGATCAACGCCGGCAAGCAGACCGTCACGGCATTGCCGGGCGCCGCCTACTTCAGCTCGGCCGATTCCTTCGGCATGATCCGCGGTGGAAAGATCAACCTGGCCATCCTGGGCGCGATGCAGGTGTCCGAGCGCGGCGACCTGGCCAACTGGATGATCCCTGGCAAAATGGTGAAGGGCATGGGCGGCGCGATGGACCTGGTGGCCGGCGTCAAGCGCGTGGTCGTGGTGATGGAACATGTCGCCACCGCCAAGGATGGCTCGACCAGCCACAAGATCCTGAAGAAATGCGACCTGCCGCTGACCGGCGTGGGCGTGGTCGACCGCATCATCACCGACCTGGGCGTGATCGACGTGACCGACAGGGGCTTGAAGCTGGTGGAACTGGCGCCGGGCGTGACGAAGGAACAGATCGTCGAAGCAACGGCTGCCGAGCTGGACGTGTCGGCCGTATAAGCTGGCTGGATGAGCGGAAACGCGGGGAGCGGCGCAAGCCGCTCCCTGTTTTTTTTACAGCACGTAGAAATAGATGGTGATGTAATGCGCGGCGCTGCCCGCCAGCACGAACAGGTGCCAGATTCCATGCGCATGGCGCAGCCTGGCATCGAGTGCGTAGAAGACGATTCCCGCCGTATAGGCGATCCCGCCACCCAGCAACCAGGCGAAGCCGGCTGTGCCGAGGCCCGCCTGCAGCGGCCCGATCATGCTCGCCGCCGACCAGCCCATTGCCAGGTAGACCAGCATCGACAGCACGCGCGCCCCCTTGCGCGGCAGGGTTTCCTGCAAGATGCCGACGATGGCCAGGCCCCAGACCACGCCGAGCAGTATCCAGCCCTCGCCGCCGGTCAGCATCAGCATGCAAAAAGGGGTATAGCTGCCCGCGATCAGGAGATAGATGCAGAGGTGGTCGAAGCGCTGGAGCAGCGCCTTCAGTGCGCCGCTGCTGCCGTGGTAGGCGGTGGAGCAAGCGTACATCAGCACCAGCGAAAGGGCATACACGGCCGTGCTGGCCAGGCCCGCACGGCCGCCGGCGTCCGCGGCGCGCGCCAGCAGCGGGATGCTGGCGCCGAAGGCGATCACGGCACCGCAAAGATGCGTGAACGTGTTGAGTTTCTCGCCGGTCTGCATGGCGCCCCTCCGATGAACAGTCAGCTGCCGCCCCTCGATTCTATCGCCAGCTGCGTTGCCGCGTACCGCGCCAAGCAGGCCGCGTACGGCCCTGTCTCATTTATCCCAAGGACCAGACGTACTGGACCGGCACCCAGGCGCGCGCCGGTTTGCCGCCGGCGATTGCCGGCGTGAACTTACATTTGGCGATCGCCACCCGCGCCGCTTCGTCGAGCAGGGCGTCGCCGCTCGAGGTCGCGACGGCGGCGTCGGCGACGCTGCCGTCCGTATCGATCAGGAAGCGCAAGCTCGTCGTGCCCTCGGCGCGCCGGGCCAGCGCTGCCTGCGGGTAGACCGGTTTGGCGCAGGTATCGAACCTGGCAACGGCCTCGCGGGTGACGGCGTCGGCCGCGAGCGCGTCGCCGCGCGGCGTGGTGCCGGCGCAGCCGGCGATGCAGGCTAGCGCCATGGTCAGGACCGGAAGTGCGGCTTTCCAGTTCATTGCCTGGGTTTCGGGACGAACCAATTGTTTGATGCGTGACATGAGATCTCCTCCGTTGGCCGCCTGGGCCAGGTGCTGTGTGGAGAACTGGAGACGTTCCAGTTCCGAAAGTGCAAGGGCCAGGCGCCGCGGTTCGCCCAGTTGCCTCGCCGCGATATCGTCCGCGATCAGTTCGCGCTCGACACGGATGCGGTGCGAGAGCCACCAGACCACGGGGTGGTAAAACAGGAGGGCTTCGATCACGCTCTGCGCCAGGTTGACCGCGTAATCGCAGCGCCGCACATGGGCCAGTTCGTGGGCCAGCAGGGCTTCCAGCAGTTGCGGCGGCATGCCCGCGACCAGGGAGGCCGGCACCAGCACGACCGGGCGCCACCAGCCGGCCGTGACGGGGCTGGCCAAGGTATCGACCACGCGCAGGCGCACGGCGCGCGTGATGCCGAACTGCGCCGCCATCGTCGCCAGGCGGGCATTCCAGTGTGCATCCGTGCGCGTCGTTCGGGACGCGCGCTTGACCCACACCAGCCCCAAGGCCAGGCGCAGCCCGAGCGCGGCGGCGCAGGTTGCCCAGGCGCCGACTACCCAGGCCAGGTGTGCCTGCAGGAAGCCTTGCCAGCCGCCGCCGGCCGCGCCGCCCGTGCCGCTCAGCATCTGCGCCAGCATCGGGGTGCCGCTTGCGCCCGCCGCGCCGCCGTTCAGGCGCGCGATCAGCTCGGCCGCCGGCCAGAGCAGGCACATCAGCAGCGCCGCGCAGGCGGTCAGGTAGCGCGCCTGCGGACGCGCGCGGCGCAGTCCGACCAGTGCCACCGCGGCTTCCAGGCCGACCAGCCCGGCCTGCCAGACGGAATCGAGCAGGGTGGCGCCGACATGGCCGATGATTTCCTGGCCGGTCATTGGTCGTCCTCCTTGAGCAATCGTTCGATCTCGGCGCGTTCCTTCTTCGAGATGCCGCTTTTCAGGGCCGCCAGCACCAGCGCCTTGGCCGAGCCGGCAAAGGCCTTCTGCATCAGGTCCTTCAGCAAATTGGTCTGCAGCGCATCCTGGGGCTGGGCCGGCGCGTAGACGTGCGAGCGCTCGCTCTCGTCGCGCATGAGCAAGCCCTTGGTATGCATGATCTGCATCAGGCGCAGCACGGTGGCATAGGTCACGTCGGGACGCCTCCGCTGCATGGCCTCGTGCACCTGGCGCGCGGTGGCGGCGCCGAGCGGCCACAGCACCTGCAACAGGTCGAGTTCAGCCGCGGTGGGCTTGGGAATGCCGGACGAGGTGGGCATGGCGCTTCCTTCGGAATGCGGAACAATTCGATTCAACTACCCGCCAGCAAACACATGGGTTTTCGGCGGCCGGAATGCACACGTAGATTCGCGCGAGAACTTAGACTATCTTATCTAGAAAGGAATGTCTACATAAATGTGAGGCGTGCGGGCCTCGGACCTGGAAACGTGACTACCTTCCGGTCATTCCGGTGTTCAAGCCGGCGTGCGCCCTGGTCGCGGGCTATTTCTTCTCGATCCGGGCATGCACCTCGTTCACCGTCATCAGCGCCGCCGAGCCGTAGAACTTGTGGTACTCGGCTTCCATCTCGCCGTGGATGATGACGGGATCGAGCGCGACCCAGGTCCTGGCCGTGTCGATGTCGGGCGTGTTCAAGACAAAGATGCCGCGCCGGCCTTCCTTGCCGTCGAGGGGGCCGGCCAGCACCAGTTTCCTTTCGCCGGCGAGCTTGCCGATGTTGGCGAAGTGGCCCTTGAACATGGCGTTGCGCTCGTCCCCGGCCGCCATCTTCCTGGGGCCGGTCTTCAGGATCACGAGCACATAGGGACGCATGCCGCGCTCGTCGGCGCCGAGGGATCTGGCCAGTTCCGCATCGTAGGCGACAGCCGGCGCCGGCGCGGCCGGATTGGCGCTTGCGGCGAAGGGCAGGGCGAGCAGGGTGGCGAGGGCAAGGGCGTGCAGGCGCATCGGGGTGTCTCCGCATGATCGTGGCGGGAGCGTAGCATGTGGGGCGGCGAGCGGCAACGGTTTGGATCGGCGGCCGGGCGCGCATGAAAAAACCGCGCCGAAGCGCGGTTCATGTCGAGCCAGAACTATCCGGTTCAAGCCGCGTCGCGTACCGGCTGCAGGATCTTCGGATCGACATCGGCATGGGTCCCGGACAGCACCGCATCCATGCGCTCCTTGTCCAGCTCCTTCTCCCACTTCGACACCACCACCGTCGCCACGCCGTTGCCGACGAAGTTGGTCAGTGCGCGGCATTCGCTCATGAAGCGGTCGATGCCGAGGATCAGGGCCATGCCGGCGACCGGGATGGTCGGCACCACGGCCAGGGTCGCTGCCAGGGTGATGAAGCCGGCGCCGGTGATGCCCGAGGCGCCTTTCGAGGTCAGCATCGCCACGGCGAGGATGGTCAGTTCCTGCATCAGGGTCAGTTCGGTGTTCGTCGCCTGGGCCACGAACAGGGCCGCCATCGTCATGTAGATGTTGGTGCCGTCGAGGTTGAACGAATAGCCGGTCGGGACCACCAGGCCGACCACCGATTTCGAGCAGCCGAGCTTTTCCAGCTTGCGCATCAGGGCCGGCAGCGCGCTTTCCGAGGAGCTGGTGCCGAGCACGATCAGCAGTTCTTCCTTGATGTAGCGGATGAACTTGAAGATCGAGAAGCCGGTCAGGCGGGCGATGGCGCCGAGCACGATGAAGACGAACAGGGCGCAGGTCAGGTAGAACGAACCCATCAGTTTCGCCAGCGGCACCAGCGATGCCAGGCCGTATTTGCCGATCGTGAAGGCCATCGCGCCGAAAGCGCCGATCGGGGCGAGCTTCATGACGATGTTCACGACGCCGAAGATCACGTGCGAGAAGTCCTCGATGATGCGGGTCGTGGCGCGCCCGCGTTCGCCGAGCATCGACAGGGCCACGCCGAACAGGATCGCGATCAGCAGCACCTGCAGGATGTCGCCCTTGGCGAAGGCATCGATGAAGGTGTTCGGGATGATGTTCATCAGGAAGTCGACCGTCGACTGCGACTTGGCCTTGTCCGTGTACTGGGCGATGGCGCTGGCGTCGAGCTGGGCGGGATCGACGTTGAAGCCGGCGCCCGGCTTGACCAGGTTGGCCACGACCAGGCCGATGACGAGGGCGAAGGTCGACACCACTTCGAAGTAGAGCAGGGCCTTGCCGCCGACGCGGCCGACCTTTTTCATGTCCTGCATGCCGGCGATACCGGCAACGACGGTACAGAAGATGACGGGGGCGATGATCATCTTGATCAGCTTGATGAAGCCGTCGCCCAGGGGTTTCATCTTGGTGCCGAGCTCGGGATGGAACACGCCGAGCAGGACGCCCATCACGATGGCGAACAGCACCTGGACATACAGGATTTTATAAAAAGGCTTTTTCATGACAACTCTTCACGAGAGAGAGATTGATGGTGACGCCATGATCACGAAATCCCACCTCGGCCGCTATTGTGGATATCCCCAAGGCGCTGAATACCCGTCATTCGGGCCGTTGATGGCGTGCGGGAGAAGGGCGCGCGCACCACGGCGGCGCGGCCAGGCGGCGTGAGGGAAGGCGACCAGCGCAAGGAGAGGGAGGCGCCATGCCGGCCCGATCGAGCGCCTATGCACGGACCCTGGAGGCGCGGCCGATCGTGGCCGCGGCCGCATGCAATCACGGACGGCGGTACACCTTCCCGCCTTTCATCACGAAGCTCACCCTGCGCAGCGCCGTGATGTCCAGCGTCGGATCCCCTTCGACCGCCACCACGTCGGCCAAGGCGCCCGGCGCCAGCTGGCCCAGTTCCTTGCCCTTGCCGAGAATCTCGGCGGCGATGACGGTGGCCGCGCGCAGCGCTTGCGTCGGGGTCATTCCCAGCCGCACCATCCATTCCAGTTCGCGCGCATTGGTCCCGTGCGCGAACACGCCGGCATCGCTGCCGTTGCCGATCACCACGCCGACCTTGCGTGCCAGCCCGAAGGCGCGCTTCGCTTCCTGCATGGCCGGGGTCGGCGCCCCGCCGCGCACATGCTTGTGGAAGTATTCGCCGATCGCTTCCGGCGCGGTGAGGGTCGGCACATAGGCCGTGCCGCGCTCCTTCATCAGGCGCAGCGTGGCCTCGCTGGCGCCGTAGCCATGCTCGATCGTGTCGGCGCCGGCCAGCACCGCGTTCCGGATCGCGCCGTCGGTGCTCGCGTGGACCGCGACCTTGCGGCCGGTGACGTGGGCGGCCTGCACCATCGCCTGCATTTCGGCGAGCGTGAAGGTCGGGCGGCTGCTGCCGTCGACGCCGGTGCGGTAGTCGGCGTAGATCTTGATCCAGTCCGCGCCGCGTGCGCTTTGTTCGCGTACCGCCCTGGTCACTTCGTCGATCCCGCTGGCGGCCTGGGCGCCGTAGGGAAGCGCCATGTCGGGCCGGTAGTTGCGTTCGGCCGGCCCGTAGCTGTAGCTGGCGACGATGGCCCTGGTCGCGATCAGCAGGCGCGGGCCGGCCACCACGCCCTGTTCGATGGCGCGCTTGATGCCGACATCGGCATAGTTCGCGCCTTCGGTGCCGAGGTCGCGCAGGGTGGTGAAACCGGCCCGCAGCGTGTCGGCGGCGTGCTTGCCGGCCAGGAGGGTGCGGTATTCGACCTGTTCCTTCATCACCTGGTCGTCCCAGCTCGTCTCGTTGTACGGATGCAGGAGCACGTGCGAATGCAGGTCGATCAGGCCGGGAATCAGGGTCTGGCCGGGCAAGGAGATGCGTTCCGTGTCCGGCGGCGCGCCGATCGAAGCGGCGGGACCGACTTGGCTGACGCGCCCGTCGACCACCAGCACCGCCCAGCCGGCATGCGGCTTGCCCTCGCCGGTCCAGACGCGGTCGGCCGACAGCAGCTGGCTGCGCGGGTCGGCCGCCTGCGCGCAGGCGGCAGCGAGGATGGCGAGGGCGGCGACGGCGAATTTCCGGGTCCAGGTGCGCATGGCGATGTCGTTCGGGTGAGGGAGCCGCCATCATAGCGGAGCGGCCCGCGTTTGCGTGCAGTATGCTGGCGGGTTCGGGGCCCCGAACCCCGGCGAACTTTACCGGACGAGGAACACATGGCTCAGGCAGATGCGCAGGTCGCGGCGCTGTTGAAGGAAGCAGTCGCACTGCACCAGGCGGGCAAGCTGGCGCCGGCGCAGGCGCGCTACCGCCAGGCGCTGGCGCTTGCACCGCGCCAGTTCGACGCGCTGCATCTGCTCGGCGTGGCCGCGCGCCAGCAGGGCGACGCGGAATCCGCGGCAAGCCTGATCGCGCAGGCGATCGCCGTCGACCCGGCGCAGTCCACGGCCCACTGCAATCTCGGCGCCGCGCTCCAGGATCTGGGACGCAGCGAGGAAGCCCTTGCCAGCTACGACACCGCCGTGCGCCTGAACCCCGGCTATGCGCTTGCCTGGGCCAATCGCGGCAACGCGCTGCGCAAATTCGGCCGCCTGCCCGAGGCGGTCGACAGCTACGAACACGCGCTGGCCGTCCGGGCGCACTATCCGCAAGCCTGGTGCAGCCTGG